>NZ_JBNFMU010000208.1:0-3692 GCF_049942315.1 Pseudomonas wayambapalatensis | reverse complement strand
CATGCCGCTTAGTAGCGGTACGCGTCGGGCTTGAACGGGCCTTCGACAGTCACGCCGATGTACTCGGCCTGCTGCGGGGTCAGCTGGGTGACCACGCCGCCGAAGCCGCGGACCATTTCCAGGGCCACTTCTTCGTCGAGCTTCTTGGGCAGCACTTCGACGGTCAGGCGCTCGGCCTTCTTCGCGGCAGGCAGCTCGGCGAACTTCTGCTCGAACAGGAAGATCTGCGCCAGTACCTGGTTGGCGAACGAGCCGTCCATGATGCGGCTCGGGTGGCCAGTGGCGTTGCCCAGGTTCACCAGACGGCCTTCGGCCAGCAGGATCAGGTAGTCGTCATTCTGCGGATCGAAGGTGCCAGCGCCGGTGCGGTGGATCTTGTGCACCTGTGGCTTGACCTCTTCCCATGCCCAGTTCTTGCGCATGAAGGCGGTGTCGATCTCATTGTCGAAGTGACCGATGTTGCAGACCACTGCACGCTTTTTCAGGGCCTTGAGCATGTTGGCGTCGCAGACGTTGACGTTACCGGTGGTGGTGACGATCAGGTCGATGCGGCCCAGCAGGTCCTTGTTGATGCCGGCTTCGGTACCGGTGTTGATACCGTCCTTGAACGGCGAGACCACTTCGAAGCCGTCCATGCAGGCCTGCATGGCGCAGATCGGATCGACTTCGGTGACCTTGACGATCATGCCTTCCTGGCGCAGGGACTGGGCCGAGCCCTTGCCCACGTCGCCGTAGCCGATCACCAGGGCCTGCTTGCCCGACAGCAGGTGGTCGGTGCCGCGCTTGATGGCGTCGTTCAGGCTGTGACGGCAGCCGTACTTGTTGTCGTTCTTGCTCTTGGTGACCGAGTCGTTGACGTTGATCGCCGGGACTTTCAGCTCGCCCTTGGCCAGCATGTCCAGCAGGCGGTGCACGCCAGTGGTGGTCTCTTCGGTCACGCCGTGGATCTTGTCCAGCATGGCCGGGTATTTCTTGTGCAGGATTTCGGTCAGGTCACCGCCGTCGTCCAGGACCATGTTGGCGTCCCATGGCTGGCCATCTTTGAGGATGGTCTGCTCGATGCACCACTCGTATTCCTGCTCGGTTTCACCTTTCCAGGCGAATACCGGGATGCCGGCAGCGGCGATGGCGGCGGCAGCCTGGTCCTGGGTGGAGAAGATGTTGCAGGACGACCAGCGCACTTCGGCGCCCAGGGCGACGAGGGTCTCGATCAGCACGGCGGTCTGGATGGTCATGTGGATGCAGCCGATGATCTTAGCGCCCTTGAGCGGTTGCTCGGCTTGATACTTGCGGCGCAGGCCCATCAGTGCGGGCATTTCCGATTCGGCGATGATGACTTCCTTGCGGCCCCAGTCGGCCAGGGAAATGTCGGCGACCTTGAAGTCGGAAAAACCAGCGGGCGTGTTTACAGCGCTCATGAAGAGCCTCCATTCGTAGTGTGCGAATGGGCGCCGTTGTGCGTTGAGCGTCCGCAGGAGCGGACAACGCCCCATCCGAGCCTGACAGGTGAACCTGCTGCAGCGCCCCTCGGACAGGTGGCGGGATGACCACCGCAGCGGGTGGCCATTGGAAACGGCGAGATTATAGCCGCGGCTGTGTGACACACCCAAGACTTTCTGTCGATTTATCGCGACGATAGTCGATGTTCAATGGAGGCGGGCCGGTGGGTCTGCCATCATTGCCACATGTCAGTCAGGCACGTCAGGAGTTGTAATGAATTTCCACACGCGCAAATGGGTAAAACCCGAAGACCTCAATCCCAACGGCACCCTGTTCGGTGGCAGCCTGCTGCGCTGGATCGACGAGGAAGCGGCGATCTACGCCATCGTCCAGTTGGGCAACCAGCGGGTGGTGACCAAGTATATTTCCGAGATCAACTTCGTCAGCGCCTCGCGCCAGGGCGAGATCATCGAGCTGGGTATCACCGCCACCGAGTTCGGTCGCACCTCGATCACCCTGCAGTGCGAAGTGCGCAACAAGATCACCCGCAAGAGCATCCTCACCGTCGACAAGATGGTCTTCGTCAATCTGGGCGAGGATGGCCTGCCGGCACCGCACGGGCGCACCGAGATCAAGTACATCCAGGATCAGTTCCCGGATTCGGCGGTGGAGTAGTGCTGGAAACCGTGCGGCGCACTTCGCGGGCTTGCTCGCGGAGTGCGCCATTGTAATCACGGCTGGGCGCTTACCCGGCGCACCACCTTGCCGATTGTCAGCCCCTGCACCAGGATGGACGACAGCACCACGATGTAGGTGATCGACAGCAACAGGTCGCGTTCGTCTCCCACCGGCAGCGACAGCGCCAGGGCCACCGATACGCCCCCGCGCAAGCCTCCCCAGGTCAATACCCGCACCGTGCCACGTGGCACTTCGCGCCAGCGCCGCAGCAAGACGATGGCTGGTGCCACGGTCAACAGGCGCGATGCCAGCACCGCGACCGCAAGCACGCCACCCGCTGCCAGGTGCAGCCAGTTGAACGGCAGCAGCAACAGCTCCAGGCCGATCAGGGCGAAGAGCAGGGCATTGAGCATGTCGTCGATCAGCTCCCAGAAACCGTCCATGTAGCGACGGGTCATGTCGTTCATCGCCAGGTTACGCCCCAGGTTGCCGATGATCAGGCCGGCTACCACCATGGCGATTGGCGCCGACACGTGCAGTTCGTAGCACATGGCCGAGCCGCCGATCACCAGCGCCAGGGTCAGCATCACCTCGACCTGATACTGCTCGATGCTCTTGATCATGCGGTAGGTGGCGTAGCCGATCAGCCCACCGAACACCACGCCGCCGATGGCTTCGCGGGCGAACAGGATGGCGGTGTCGGAAACGCTCGGCGTCTCGCCGAGCTGGATGATGCCCAGCAGCACGGTGAACACCACCACCGCGGTGCCGTCGTTGAACAGCGACTCACCGACGATGGTGGTCTTCAGCGGTTTGGAGGCGTTGGCGGTACGCAGTGCACCGAGCACCGCGATGGGGTCGGTCGGCGAGATCAGTGCGCCGAACAGCAGGCAGTAGATCAGCGGTACGTCCCAGCCGAACATCGCGAACACCCAGTGGGCGAGGTAGCCGATCACCACGGTGGCGATCAGTACGCCGATGGTGGCGAGCAGGCCGATTGGCCAGCGGTAGCTGCGCAGGTCGCCGAGGTTGACGTGCAAAGCGCCCGCGAACAGCAGGAACGACAGCATCCAGTGCATCAGCAGGTCATTGAAGTCGATCTGGTTCATCAGGCCTTCGACGCGTTCCTCCAGGCCGGGGAAGCCGATCAGGCTCAGGCCCTGCAGGATCAGTGAGAACAACAGGGCGGTGACCATCACGCCGATGGCGGGCGGCAGGCCGATGAAACGGTAGTTCACATAGGTGAGGAGGGTGGTGAGGCAGATGAACGCGGCAACTAATTCAAGCATCCTGAATCCTGTGACAATGGCTTCCAAGTCGTAACCCGAAGGGCTCGGGCAGTTCTTTGATGGCCTGACGGAGCGCTCGGGACACACCTTATGACCGGAATTATAAGGATCGTTCCTCAATTCACCGCTGAAGCGGCCCTGTAGGAGCAACTGTCTGGTTCACATCCGACGGCCAGCTCATCCTTCTGTGTAGGAGCGGGATTGCCCGCGAACAACAACTTGGCCGGTGTCCTGTCACGCAGGGTGTTTTTCTCGGGCCAACCCCCCCCCCTCACCGCCTCCCCG
>NZ_JBNFMU010000207.1:0-90691 GCF_049942315.1 Pseudomonas wayambapalatensis | reverse complement strand
GACTTCTCCTTCGAGTGCATCGACAATGTCAAACTGGTGAGTGCGGTGCTCGAGTGTTGCCACGAGGGCTGGGGTGGTTTGTTGATCATCGGTGGGGCCGGCGCCGGCCAGGAAATCGCCACCCGTCCGTTCCAGTTGGTCACCGGCCGGGTCTGGCGCGGTTCGGCCTTCGGCGGCGTGCGTGGCCGCAGCGAGCTGCCAAGCTACGTGGAAATGTCCGAGAAGGGCGAGATCCCGCTGGACACCTTCATCACCCACACCATGGGGCTGGAGGACATCAACAAGGCCTTCGATCTGATGCATGAAGGCAAAAGCATCCGCAGCGTGATCCACTTCTGAGGTCTGCCATGAGCCTGGACAACATCTCCTGCCAGAAGAGCTTCGGCGGCTGGCACAAGCGCTACAAGCATCACTCCAAGGTGCTCGGCTGCGACATGGTGTTCGCTGTCTACCTGCCACCGCAAGCCGAGCAGGGCGAGAAACTGCCGGTGCTGTACTGGCTCAGCGGCCTGACCTGCACCGACGAGAACTTCATGCAGAAGGCCGGCGCCCAGCGCCTGGCCGCCGAGCTTGGCCTGATCATCGTCGCGCCCGACACCAGCCCGCGTGGCGAGCAGGTGCCCGGGGACCCGGACGGCGCCTGGGATTTCGGGCTCGGCGCTGGCTTCTACCTCAACGCCACCCAGCAGCCCTGGGCCCAGCATTACCGCATGCACGACTACGTGGTGCAGGAGCTACCGGCGCTGATCGAGGCGCATTTCCCTGCGTCCGATCAGCGTAGTATCAGTGGTCATTCGATGGGCGGGCATGGGGCGCTGGTCTGTGCCCTGCGCAACCCGGGGCGCTACCGATCGGTGTCTGCGTTCTCGCCGATCAGCAACCCGATGGATTGCCCGTGGGGTGAAAAAGCCTTCTCCCGCTACCTGGGTGAGGACCGCGCGCGCTGGCGTGAGTGGGATGCCAGCGTGCTGCTGGCCGAAACTCCGGCTGGCCAGTGTCCGCCGCTGCTGGTCGACCAGGGCGATCGCGACGACTTCCTCGACAAGCAGCTCAAGCCTGCAGCGTTGGAGCAGGCGGCGCGCAAAGGTGGGCATGAACTGACCCTGAGGTTGCAGCCAGGGTATGACCATAGCTACTACTTCATTGCCAGCTTCATCGATGAGCACCTGCGCCATCACGCGGTGGCGCTGGGGCGGGTGTAGTGTTGCAGGAGCGGCCCCAATAGCGGCCAAAGCAGGTAGAATCACGCCCTGACTCAATCAGGGCGTTTTTCTATGCGTATTGGCCACGGCTACGATGTGCACCGTTTCGCCGACGGTGATTTCATTACCTTGGGCGGGGTGCGTATTCCCCACAAATACGGCCTGCTGGCCCATTCCGATGGTGATGTGCTGCTGCACGCCCTGAGCGATGCCTTGCTTGGCGCAGCAGCGCTGGGCGATATCGGCAAGCATTTCCCTGACACCGATCCACAGTTCAAGGGCGCCGACAGCCGCGTGCTACTGCGTCATGTGGTGGCCGTCGTGCAGGCCAAGGGCTGGAAGGTGGGCAACGTCGACGCCACCATCGTCGCCCAGGCCCCGAAGATGGCGCCGCACATCGACACCATGCGTCGTTTCATCGCCGAGGACCTGCAGGTCGAGCTCGACCAGGTCAACGTCAAGGCGACCACCGAGGAGAAGCTCGGCTTCACTGGTCGGGAGGAGGGCATCGCCGTGCATGCGGTCGCCCTGCTGCTGTCAGCATGACCGAACTGGAACTGTTGGGCCCGCGCGCCAGCGGCGAGGCCCTTGGCCGCTCCGTGCTCAAGGCCGTCGCCGATGATTTTCAGGTCGATGAAGTGCTCGACATCCCCCTGTCCGGTCAAGGCGAACACCTGTGGCTGTGGGTCGAGAAGCGCGACCTGAACACCGAGGAAGCTGCCCGACGCCTGGCGCGCGCGGCCGGTGTGCCGGTTCGTGCTATCAGTTATGCCGGCCTGAAGGACCGTCAGGCCCTGACCCGGCAGTGGTTCAGCCTGCACCTGCCAGGCAAGGCCGATCCTGACCTGTCCCGTGCCGAAGACGACAGCCTGCGCGTGCTCAAACAGGTGCGTCACCAGCGCAAGCTGCAGCGTGGCGCACATTCGGCCAATGGCTTCACCCTGCGACTGACGGGCCTGAGCGCCGATCACCAGGCGCTGGACGCCCGTCTGGAACAGCTCAAGGTGCAGGGCGTACCGAACTATTTCGGTGCCCAGCGCTTCGGCCATGCCGGCGGGAACGTGCACGATGCGCTCGACTGGGCGGCCCGAGAGGCACTGCCGGAGCAGCGCAATGTGCGTTCGCGGCTGCTGTCTGCGGGGCGCAGCTACCTGTTCAACCAGGTACTGGCTGCGCGAGTGGCTGACGGAAGCTGGAACCAGGCGCAGGTTGGCGATCTTCTGGCCTTCACGGATAGCCGTAGCTTCTTTCCGGCTGGCGAGCAGGAATGCTCCGATCCTCGACTGACAATTCTCGACCTCCATCCCACCGGCCCCATGTGGGGCGCGGGCTTTCCGTCGAGCGCGGGCGGGACCGCGGCGCTGGAAACGGCGGTCGGCGAACGCCATCCTGCACTCTGCCAATGGCTGGGCAGGGCAGGACTGGATCACGAACGGCGCATCCTGCGGCTCCCTATTGGGCGGCTGACGTGGCATTATCCCGAGCCTGATATCCTGCAACTGGAATTCGTCCTTCCGGCCGGATGCTTCGCCACCGTGGTGGTGCGCGAACTTGTGGATCTGGTGCCGGCAGGGCAGACGGAAAGCCCATGCGTATTCTGATTTCCAACGACGACGGTGTTACCGCCCCCGGCCTCGCTGCGCTTCACGGTGCGCTGCAGGACTATGCCAAGTGCGTGGTGATCGCCCCGGATCAAGACAAGAGCGGCGCCAGCAGTTCGCTGACGCTCGACCGGCCCCTGCACCCGCAGGTGCTGGCCAACGGTTTCATCAGCCTCAACGGCACGCCCACCGATTGCGTGCACCTGGGGCTCAACGGCCTGTTGCCGGAAACGCCCGATATGGTCGTCTCCGGAATCAACCTGGGCGCCAACCTGGGTGACGACGTGCTGTACTCCGGCACGGTGGCCGCTGCATTGGAAGGCCGCTTTCTCGGCGGTACTTCGCTGGCGTTCTCATTGCTGTCGCGCCTGCCGGACAACCTGCCGACCGCCGCCCATATCGCCCGGCGCCTCGTCGAGGCGCAGTCGCGTCTGGAACTGCCGGCGCGTACCGTGCTCAACGTCAACATCCCCAACCTGCCGCTGGAGCATATCCGCGGAATACGCCTCACCCGCCTGGGGCACCGGGCACGTGCGGCCGCACCGACCAAGGTCGTCAATCCGCGTGGCAAGGAAGGGTACTGGATCGCTGTGGCCGGTGACGCCGAGGACGGCGGCCCGGGCACTGACTTCCATGCAGTGATGCAAGGCTATGTATCGATCACGCCGCTGCAACTGGATCGCACCTTCAACGATGCCTTCGAGCGCCTCGATGGCTGGCTGGAGGGGCTGCTTTGATGCGCGAACAGGATGATCTGCAGCGCCGTGGCGGCATCGGCATGACCTCCCAGCGTACCCGGGAGCGCCTGATCCAACGCTTGTATGAAGAGGGCGTGTCGAACAGCAAGGTGCTCGAGACCATTCGGCGCACCCCTCGCCACCTGTTCGTCGATGAAGCCCTGGCCCATCGGGCGTATGAAGATACTGCGCTGCCGATCGGCCATAACCAGACGATTTCCCAGCCATTCATGGTTGCGCACATGAGCGAACTGCTGCTGGAGGCCGGCCCGCTGGACAAGGTGCTGGAAATCGGCACCGGTTCTGGTTACCAGACGGCCATCCTGGCGCAGTTGGTCGAGCGTGTGTTTTCGGTCGAGCGGATCAAGGTGCTGCAGGATCGTGCCAAGGAGCGTCTGATCGAGCTCAACCTGCGTAACGTGGTGTTTCGTTGGGGCGACGGTTGCGAAGGCTGGCCGGCGCTGGCGCCTTACAACGGCATCATCGTCACCGCGGTGGCGCCGGAAGTCCCCCAGGCCTTGCTCGATCAATTGGCACCCGGCGGACGCATGGTGATTCCGGTAGGGGCGGCGGGCGAAGCACAGCAACTGTTGCTGATCGTTCGTGAGGAGCAGGGTTTCTCGCGCCGGGTGCTGGGCGCCGTACGCTTCGTGCCGCTGCTCAACGGGCCGCTGGCCTGAGGGCCGACGGAATATGTGCGCTGATAGCGAATTCTTGCGCCACGGGCTTGTCTATCTGGCGGGGTGAGGCGAACCCCGCCAGATAGACAAGCCCGTACGGGCCACCCAAGCGGGTCGGGCTCGGTTATAATTGAAACAATATTGCATATCGTCATATCCAGATTTCGGCACCATGAGGGGAGCGCGGGTGGGTCACACAATCATTCGGCAGCGCAAGGATCGGTCGGGTTTCAAGCTTCTGGTGATTGCGCTGGCCATGGGAACCTTGCTGGCGGGATGCTCCAGCACCGGCTCCAGTGGCGCTCGGGTGGTCGATCGCAACAACGCGGCTCCCAAGCGTCCGACCGTCACCTCGGGGCAGTATGTGGTCAAACCCGGTGATACCCTGTTCTCCATCGCCTTCCGCTACGGCTGGGACTACAAGGAGCTGGCCGCGCGCAATGGCATCGCGCCGCCCTACACCATCCGCCCAGGCCAGCCGATTCGTTTCAGCAGCGGCGCTGGGGGCACCACCACTGTAGTGTCGTCCGGTCCCTCGTCATCGAGCAGAACCACGGTCATTCGCCGCCCGGTTGGTACGCAGACCGCGCCAGCAACAAATAGCGACAAGTCGGCAACGCCTCCCCCTGCCACGACCGCTCCGACCGTCATCCAGGTGCCGGCCGCAGAGCGCGCGGTCGGGGGTTGGACTTGGCCGGCGAACGGCGTGTTGATTGGAAAATTCGCTTCAAACGGTAGTTTGAATAAAGGCATTGATATCGCCGGAGATTTGGGACAGCCTGTTTTTGCTGCATCTGATGGTGCGGTGGTTTACGCCGGGAGTGGCTTGAGGGGCTACGGCGAACTCATCATCATCAAGCACAATGATACCTACGTCAGTGCCTACGGCCACAACCGCAGGCTTATGGTTCGGGAGGGGCAGCAGGTCAAGGCAGGGCAGACGATCGCAGAAATGGGGTCTACGGGCACTGATCGGGTGAAGCTGCACTTCGAGATTCGCCGCCAGGGCAAACCCGTCGACCCACTCCAGTTCCTGCCACGCCGTTGATTGTTGCACCAGCCTGTTCCTGAAGACGTAAAGGGGACAGGCTTTAGCGCTGCCAGGGAATCAGGCGACGCTAGAGTCTGAGGTTCGAACTCAGCAAAGGACTATAACAATGGCTCTCAGCAAAGAAGTGCCGGAGTTTGACATCGACGATGACCTCCTCCTGATGGAGACAGGTATCGTTTTGGAAACGGATGTGGTGTCAGACGAACCTGCTGTACCTTCGGTTCGGACCAGGGCCAAAACGGGCTCATCGCTCAAGCAGCACAAGTATATCGACTACAGCCGTGCGCTCGACGCCACGCAGCTGTACCTCAACGAAATCGGTTTCTCGCCACTGCTTTCCCCGGAAGAGGAAGTGCACTTCGCGCGCCTGTCGCAGAAGGGCGACCCGGCCGGCCGCAAACGCATGATCGAGAGCAACCTGCGCCTGGTCGTGAAGATCGCCCGCCGCTACGTCAATCGTGGCCTGTCGCTGCTCGATCTGATCGAGGAGGGCAACCTGGGGCTGATTCGTGCCGTGGAGAAGTTCGACCCGGAGCGCGGCTTCCGTTTCTCGACCTATGCGACCTGGTGGATCCGCCAGACCATCGAGCGGGCGATCATGAACCAGACCCGCACCATTCGCCTGCCGATCCACGTGGTCAAGGAGCTCAACGTCTACCTGCGCGCCGCGCGTGAGCTCACCCAGAAGCTCGACCATGAGCCGTCCCCGGAAGAAATTGCCGGGCTGCTGGAAAAACCGGTAGCTGAGGTCAAGCGCATGCTTGGGCTCAACGAGCGTGTCTCCTCCGTCGACGTATCCTTGGGCCCGGATTCGGACAAGACGCTGCTCGACACCCTTACCGATGATCGCCCCACCGATCCGTGTGAATTGCTTCAGGACGACGACTTGTCCCAGAGCATCGACCAGTGGTTGGGCGAGCTGACCGACAAGCAGCGGGAGGTGGTGATCCGCCGCTTCGGCCTGCGTGGTCATGAGAGCAGTACACTTGAGGATGTTGGCTTGGAGATTGGCCTTACCCGTGAGCGGGTACGGCAAATTCAGGTGGAAGGGCTCAAGCGTCTGCGTGAGATTCTGGAGAAGAACGGCCTGTCCAGCGAGTCGCTGTTCCAGTAAGCCGGAATGCGCAACACAGAATGCCCCGACGACCTCGGGGCATTTTTTATGGCCTGGGAAATAGTTCAACCTGCTAGCGTTGTTGCTTAGCGTGTAAGAGATCGCTTACTCGTGGTGTAAGCCTTCGCTACCAACAAGAGTAAACAATTGCCTTTTTCAGTAATGATGTTTTCTTAACGTATTGAAATTATTGGTTTTTTTAGATGTTTGTAAGTGTGTCTGCTGTAGCATCTTGTTAGGTGCGTAGGTTGCTCCCGCTGGGGAAATCGCTAGTATCTGAAGTGTGCCGACGGACTGGCACAGGCTTTCAAGGATGATCGCCAAGGACATCGCAGGATGCGATTCATCAGGATGATGAATGGGACAAGCAGGGACTACGGAAAAAATGTGGGCGGGTCAAACCGCCCCTTTTTTTTGCCTACGATTTCTCCTCGCCCGGGCTTGCATGAGCCCGAATGCCAGGCACAAAAAAGGCCCTTGCGGGCCTTTTTTGTCACTGCAGCGGTCAGCGCTCCAGATCAGCGATCTTGCCTGGCTTGCCATCCCACTCTTCAGCGTCCGGCAGGGCATCCTTACGCTCGGTGATGTTCGGCCAGATCTCAGCCAGCTCGGCGTTGAGCTCGAGGAAGTTCTCCATCCCCGCAGGCACTTCGTCCTCCGAGAAAATGGCCTGTGCCGGGCACTCAGGCTCGCACAGCGCACAGTCGATGCACTCGTCCGGGTGAATGACCAGGAAGTTCGGGCCTTCGTAGAAGCAGTCCACCGGACAGACTTCCACGCAGTCGGTGTACTTGCATTTGATGCAGTTGTCGGTGACGACGAAGGTCATTTCTAATTTTCTCCTCAGGCGACGGCAGCGTGCCCTTCCTTCCAGGGCAGCGCGGTTCACGTTGGCTGCAGGCCAGGCTAATAACCTGCAGCTCCGGCAAACCGCGGCGGATTCTACCAGCTTGCGCGGCTGGCCGTTATAACAGGTTCTTCAGTTGATATAGCATTTCGATAGCTTGACGCGGTGTCATGTCGTCCAACGCCAGCTTGCCCAGCTTCTCGATGGCCGGGTGTGGCAGGCTGGCGAACAGGTCGCTCTGGTGTGGCACCTGCGGTTCGCCCTTGGCCTTGGTCACCGGCGCCTCGTGGGGCAGGCTGGCCTTTTCCAGGCGGCCGAGGTGCTCACGGGCGCGCAGGATGACTTGCGACGGCACACCCGCCAGTTGCGCCACTGCCAGGCCATAACTCTGGCTGGCAGGGCCTGGCAGCACATGGTGCAGGAACACGATGCGCTCGTTGTGCTCGGTGGCGTTCAGGTGCACGTTGGCCACCAGTGGCTCGCTCTCCGGCAGTACGGTCAACTCGAAGTAGTGGGTGGCGAACAGGGTGTAGGCGCGCAACTGTGCGAGACGTTCGGCGGCGGCCCAGGCCAGCGACAGGCCGTCGAAGGTACTGGTGCCGCGGCCGACTTCGTCCATCAGCACCAGGCTGCGATCGGTGGCATTGTGCAGGATGTTCGCGGTTTCGCTCATCTCTACCATGAAGGTCGAGCGGCCGCCGGCCAGGTCGTCGCTGGAACCGATGCGGGTGAAGATGCGGTCCACCAGCGACAGCTCACAGCGCGCTGCAGGCACGAAGCTGCCGATATGCGCCATCAGTACGATCAACGCAGTCTGGCGCATGTAGGTAGATTTACCGCCCATGTTCGGGCCGGTAATGATCAGCATGCGGGTGCTGTTGTCCAGGCCCAGGTCGTTGGCCACGAACGGCGTGGTCAGCACCTGCTCGACCACCGGATGGCGGCCCTGCTCGATACGCAGGCACGGCTCGTCGACGAAGCTTGGGCAGTTCAGGTCCAAGGTCAGGGCACGCTCGGCGAGGTTGCTCAGCACGTCCAGCTCGGCCAGGGCCGCAGCGCTGTCCTGCAACGGCGCAAGGTGGCTGATCAAGGTCTCGAGCAGCGCGTCGTAGAGCATTTTCTCCCGGGCCAGGGCGCGACTCTTGGCCGACAACGCCTTGTCTTCGAACGCCTTGAGTTCAGGCGTGATGAAGCGCTCGGCGCCCTTGAGCGTCTGGCGGCGGATGTAGTCGCCCGGCGCTTGCTCGGCCTGTTTGGTTGGCAACTCGATGAAATAGCCGTGCACACGGTTGTAGCCAACCTTGAGGTTGGCAAGCCCGGTACGGGCTTTTTCACGGGCTTCGAGGTCGATCAGGAACTGACCTGCGTTCTCGCTCATGGCCAGCAGTTCGTCGAGTTCGCTGTCGTACCCGGTCTTGAGCACGCCACCGTCGCGGATCACCGCAGGTGGGTTGTCGATGATTGCTCGCTCCAGCAGGCTGGCCAGCTCCGGGTAGGTGCCGGTGATGGCCGCCAGGCGGGCCAGGTGGGGCGCTTCGAGCTCGGCCATGGCGTTCTGCAGTTCGGGCAGGGCGCCAAGGGCATCGCGCAGGCGCGCCAGATCACGTGGGCGAGCGTTACGCAGGCCGATGCGGGCGAGAATCCGCTCGATATCACCGATTTCCTTGAGCTGCGGCTGCAGCTTCTCGAAACGGTAGCCGTCGAGGAAGCAGCGAATCGAATCCTGACGTGCCTGCAGCACTTTCAGGTCGCGCAGCGGGCGGTTCAGCCAGCGGCTCAGCAGGCGACTGGCCATGGCAGTCTGGCAGCGGTCGATGACTGACTGCAGCGTATTGTCGCGGCCGCCGGCCAGGTTGATGTCCAGCTCGAGGTTGCGACGGCTCGCGCCGTCGAGAATCACCGTGTCGTCCATGCGCTCATGGCGCAGGCTGCGCAGGTGCGGCAGGCTGGTGCGCTGGGTTTCCTTGGCGTAGGTCAGCAGGCAGCCGGCGGCGCCGATGGCCAGGGTCAGTTTGTCGCAGCCGAAGCCCTTGAGGTCCTGGGTTGCGAACTGTTGGCACAGGCTCTTGCGCGCCGAGTCACGATCGAAGTCCCACGGCGCCCGACGTCGCGCTCCAGGGCGTTTCTCTGCTGGCAGGCCCTGTGGCCAGTCGTCGGGAATCAGCAGTTCCACCGGGTTGATGCGCTCGAGTTCGGCGAGCAGGTTTTCCCAGCCCTTGATCTCCTGCACGGTGAAGCTGCCGCTGGTGATGTCCAGCACCGCCAGGCCGAACAGGCGTTCGTCACCCAGCAGGGCGGCGATCAGGTTGTCGCGGCGCTCGTCGAGCAGCGCCTCGTCGCTGACCGTACCTGGCGTGATGATACGCACCACCTGGCGCTCGACCGGGCCCTTGCTGGTGGCCGGGTCGCCGATCTGCTCGCAGATCACCACCGACTCACCGAGCTTGACCAGTTTGGCCAGGTAGCCTTCCAGCGAGTGGAACGGAATCCCGCACATGGGGATCGACTGGCCCGCCGACTGACCGCGCGCGGTCAGGGTGATGTCCAGCAGTTTCGCGGCTTTCTTCGCATCTTCGTAGAAGATTTCGTAGAAGTCGCCCATGCGGTAGAACATCAGCTGGTCTGGGTGCTGGTTTTTCAGCTTCCAGTATTGCTGCATCATCGGGGTGTGTGCGGAGAGATCAGACATTCAGGGCCTTGAAACAGGTGGTCTGGTGGCAATTTCGAAACCGGCAATGGTACAGGCTTTTTTTGCCTGCTGCAGGACACAAGGGCAGGGCATCGCTATGATTGGTCGATTTTCCGGGCAGCCCGAACACCGCGCGAGGAATTCCATGCCAAGGGTGGCGTTTTATCTGATGGTCGCAGGCTTGAGCCTGCCGTTACCGCTCATGGCGGCTGCACAGTGCCCGTTTCCGCAGGGCATGCAGGCCTCGCTAGAGGCTTCGCGGCATGTGGTCCAGGCACGGGCTGGCGGGACACCACGGGAGCAGTTGCTGCAGGGGATACCGGCCAGGCTGGACGAGCCGACCCGCCAGTTGCTGCGCGAGATCGTGGCCGAAGTCTATGACAATGAACCGGTGCAGGCCGATGTGTATGCGGCCTACCGCTTCGAGCACTGTTTCCTGTCGCAGCAGCATGCCGATACGGTCGCTGCAATCCAGTTCAGCGACGCGTTGCCGTTGCTGCGCAAGTGCGAGCAGATCGAGCCCCAGGGCGCGCGTCCGCCTTGTGCGATGCGGGCAGTGCATACGGTGACGGGTATCCCTGAATGATCGCAGGTTCGGGGTGTGTTGCATGCATTTGCATTTCCCATCGATCTGCAGCAATATGCATTTTATGCAAAAGCGCAACGTAGCCACTGTACTCAGAGAACTGCTCGATCGCCACGGCCTGTCCCCGACGGAGCTGCACCGGCGCACGGGCGTACCGCAATCCACCCTGTCTCGGATCCTTAGCGAGAAAATTGTCGATCCGTCAGACAAGCATGTCTCCAGAATCGCCGATTACTTCGGCGTGAGCACCGATCAGTTGCGTGGCCGCATGGAGTTGGGGGAGTCCCGCGAGGTGCAGCCCATGCATGGTCATGTGGACCTGAGCGACATCAGCCTGTGGGACGATGAAACCCCCGTCGAGGATGACGAGGTGTCCGTTCCATTTCTTCGAGAGGTCGAATTGGCAGCAGGATCAGGAAGATTCGTCATCGAGGAAAGCGAGCGCGCGCGCCTGCGTTTCGGCAAGCGCAGCCTGCGCCACAATGGTGTGCAGTTCGACCAGGCCAAGTGCGTCACGGTGCGCGGCAACAGCATGCTGCCAGTGCTGCGCGATGGCGCGACGGTCGGCGTCAACACCGGCAAATGTGCCATTGGCGATATCATCGATGGCGATCTCTACGCCATCAACCACAATGGCCAGCTGCGGGTGAAGCAGGTCTATCGCCTGCCCACCGGCATACGCCTGCGCAGCTTCAACCGTGATGAACACCCCGACGAAGACTACAGTTTCCAGCAGATGCAGGAAGAGCAGATCAGCCTGCTCGGGCATGTCTTCTGGTGGGGCATGTACGCACGCTGACCCGCAAATCCGCTGGATAAAAACCCGCTTCGGCGGGTTTTTTCATGCATACGAAGTATCCCCGCCTCCCGTCTTGCATCCCCCGCCGCCTCAAACCATACCGGGCCTACAAAATTTTAGGCTCTCTGAAAAGCCCTACAGGCCATACCCGACAAGGCCTTCATGCATTTAAGCAACTCCTCATGCATAAATATTTTCAAAAATGCATTGACTGCATATGCATCAATGCATAGCCTGTATCTCAAGCCGGACAGCAACCGGTTGTTACACAGGCAGCGATGAACAGGCCTTGACTGTTCAGAGGGTTGGCAACTGGCCCGGGTGTGCAGCGTAAAGCACCACGATCAGTTATCCGGCGGGCAGGGGGCCGCGGTCGGAGTCACCAATTTGAAGCGGAACCGGCCGGTGTCACCAGATGTGACCGACGGTTCGACAACGCATTACTGAAGGGCCTGCACGGACGGGCCTTTTGGAATGCCGCGTTACACGGCAAGGGATCCACCGGCACTCGTCGGTGGCCATGACACAGGAGACAGGACAGTGACGAACGAGCAACAGGCGTTGCTGGAGATGCCGCTCTGGCTGGTGATCGTCCTGGCATTGCTGGGAGGGCTTTCCGGTGAGATGTGGCGGGCCGACAAGGCCGGCGCCCGAGGTTGGTCGCTGCTACGGCGGCTGGCGCTGCGCTCGGGGGCTTGCATGGTGTGTGGGGTGTCGACAGTGATGCTGCTGTATGCCAGCGGCATGTCGATCTGGAGCGCTAGCGCCTTCGGGTGCCTGACCGCCATGGCGGGGGCCGATGTAGCCATCGGCCTCTATGAACGCTGGGCAGCCAGGCGCCTTGGTTTGAAGGACGAACGATAGGAGTGCGGCACATGAGCGAACTGGCCACCTTGCATGCGGCATTGACCGCAACGATTCGAGAGGCGATTCCGGAACTGGCATCGGTTGATGCCTATACGGAAGCAGGAAATACCCCGGCATTGCCGGCATTGCGCCATGGCATCGTGCGCATGACTGCCGATGCTGCGCCCAGGGATGGACGCTCGGTGCTGGTCACCACCTTCGAGGCGGACATCACCCCCGATGCCGCCAACCCCGAGGCACGCCTGCAGGGCAGCGTGCTGGCTGCACAACTGATGGACCTGTTGCGCCAGCAGCTATGGGGGCTCGACTTCGTTGAGCCGAGCCGCAACGTACGGGCTTTCTTCGCCGGTGCTGGCTGGCGCGTGCGCTGGGACCAGCCAGTGCTGTTGGGCGAACTGCAATGGCATTGGCCCGACCAGCCGCCGGGCAGCCTCAGGCTGGGCTTCAGTCCAGACACGGGGCCCGGTAATGAAAGCCAGTACATCGCCCCGGAGGACCTGGCATGAGCTATGTCAGTGCCACGCATGACCGCATGCTCGCCACCCTGGTGATTCCCTGCCGCGTGGTGGCGGTGGACTTGGCCGCTGCGCGGGTCAGGGTGTCCGACGGTGGCGGCTGGACCAGCGCCTGGGTGCGCTGGCATGCCCAGGCGGCCGGCAAGGCCCGGCACTGGCGGGCGCCCAGCCTGGGTGAGCAGGGCGTGTTGCTCAGCCCCAGTGGCGACCCGGCGCAAGGTACTTTTTTTGCCGGGCTGTATGGCAATGCCGGCCTCCCGCCAGACAACCGCGAGCATGCCGAGGTCTGGCGCTTCGATGACGGCGGTTCGCTGACCTACGACTGGCAGGCCCGGCGCTATGACATCGAACTACCCAGCGGCAACGCGCGCATCAAGGTCGGTGCCAGCACCCTGGTGGTCAGTGATGGCGCGATCACCCTCGAGGCCTCGAGCATCACCCTGACCGGCAAGGTCACGGTCAACGGCCCGCTGACTGTCAGCGGCGACATCAACGGCGGCGGGCGGATCATCGATACCGCCGGCAACACGCCCAACCACAAACACTGAACCCAGCCCGCCATCGCGGGCTTTTTAATGCCAGGAGAACGCAATGGATACCCATCAACGCGCCCGGGATTTTCCGGGAGACGCGTCATGATCGGCCTGGACCGTCGCACCGGCCTGCCATTGGCCGGGATCGCTCACCTGCGCCAATCCATCGAGGACATCCTTACCACCCCACTGGGCAGCCGTCGCATGCGTCCGGAATACGGCAGCCAGTTGCGCCGCTATGTCGACCTGCCCGTCAACGAAGGCTGGAAGAGTGCGGTACAGGCAGAGGTCGCTCGCGCCCTTGGGCGCTGGGAGCCGCGCTTGCAACTGGAGCGGGTGAAGGTCGTAGCCGTGCTCGACGGCCAGGTCAGCCTGGCCCTGAGCGGCCGTTATCTGGGCGATGACGCGCTGGTGGAGGTGAGCGTATGAGTCAGGTAGACCTGTCCAAACTGCCCGCCCCGCAACTGCTCGAGGATCTGGATTTCGAAGCGCTGTACGAAGCCGACCTCGAGACCTTTCGTGCACATATGGGCGATGGCTGGACGGCACAGTTGGAAAGCGATCCGGTCACCAAGCTGCTCGAGGTCGGCGCCTACCGAAAGCTGCTCAACCGGGCACGCATCAATGATGCTGCGAAGGCCTTGTTGCTCGCCTATGCCCAGGGTCGCGACCTTGACCAACTGGCGGCCAACGTTTCGTTGCAGCGTCTGGTGATCCAGGCCGCCGACCCCACCACCGTTCCACCCACCGAGGCGATTCTCGAATCCGACGACGCCCTTCGCGAACGTGTGCAACTGGTCTATGAAGGCCTGACCACCGCCGGCCCGCGCAACAGTTACATCCTCCACGCCCGCAACGCCTCGGGACGGGTCGCCGACGCGACCGCCGAAAGCCCGTCGCCGGCGGTGGTCGATGTCACGGTGCTGAGCATCGATGACGACGGTGTCGCGCCCCAGGCGCTGCTCGACGAGGTCAACGCCTACCTCAACGACGAGGACATCCGCCCGGTCGCCGACCGGGTCAATGTGCGCAGCGCCCAGGTGCTGCCATACCGGATCGACGCCGTGCTGCACATGGCCGACAACGGTCCCGAGTACGAGGCCATCCTCAGCGAATGCCGGCGTCGTTTGCAGGCCTGGATCAACCCGCGGCGCCGCCTGGGTGTCGAGGTCGCCCGCTCTGGCATCGACGCCCAGTTGCACATCGACGGCGTCAGTCGGGTCGAGCTGATCGACTGGACCGACATCCGCCCGAGCAAGGCCCAGGCTGCCTGGTGCACAGGCTTCGACCTCAAGCGCGGAGGCTGACATGCACAGCCTTCTGCCGCTCAACCGCACCCCGCTGGAGCGGGCCATCGAAACGGCTGGCGACGAAGACCTCAAGGTCACCCTGCGCCAGCTCTACAACCCCGACACCTGCCCCGCGCACCTGCTCTACCAGCTGGCCTGGGCCTGGTCGGTGGATCGCTGGGACGACAGCTGGAGCGACACCGTCAAGCGCTCGGTGATCCGCTCAGCATTCTTCGTCCACGCCCGCAAAGGCACCCTCGGCGCCCTCAGGCGGGTGGTCGAGCCGTTCGGCTACCTCATTGAGGTGGAGGAGTGGTGGCAGGCCCAGCCTGCCGGGGTGCCGGGGACTTTTGCGCTGAAGGTGGGCGTAGAGGACAGCGGCATTGACGAACAGACCTACCAGGAACTGACACGCCTGATCGAGGACGCAAAGCCGGTCAGTCGACACCTGATCGGACTGGATATCAGCCTCGAGACCTTCATCCGCGCCTATCAGGCAGTCGCCTTGAACGAGGGCGAACTACTGGAAGTTTATCCCTGGGAGGCTGCAGATATCGAAGTGCGTCTGGACGCTTTCAACCTGGTTAACGACCACACCCTGGACTTATTGGACATCTACCTAAATGGCTAACTCGACCACTCAATTCGGTGGGTTCCTGACCAACATCGGTATTGCCCAGCAGGCCAACACGGCTGCGCTGGGCCTGCCCTGGAACATCACCCACATGCTCATCGGCGATGCCGGCGGTGAGCCCTCGCAAACCCCCGACCCGACACCGAAGCCAACCCAGACCGCTCTGGTACGCCAAGTCTATCGGGCGCAACTCAACGCGCTCTATCCATCACCTGCCGATCCGGGTGTGCTGGTGGCAGAGCTGGTGTTGCCTCCCGAGATCGGCGGCTGGTGGATTCGCGAACTGGCGCTGGAGGATGCCAATGGCAACCTGATCGCCATTGCCAAACCTGCACCGAGCTACAAGCCTTTGCTGGCGCAAGGGTCCGGGCGAACCCAGACCATCCGCATGCACGTAGTCTTCGGTAACGTCGCCAACGTCAATCTCAAGATCGACCCGAGCATCGTGCTGGCCACTAGGGACTATGTGGACAAGGCGCGCGAAGCCGCCGAGCTGTATGCACGTAATCAGCTCAAAGCCCATGTGGAAGCCGCCGACCCGCATCCCCAGTACCTGCGTCGGGCCGACGCTGCGAAGGATTCAGGCCCGTTGGCCTGGCTGGGCGACGCCAAGGGCAGCGCTGACGCCCTGGTGCTCGAACTGAAGAGCAGCGAGTCCGCACTGACAGCTTATGCCGCAGGTCAGCGCTTCCAGTTCAAGGCCACAGCGACCAACACGGGAGCGGTTACTGTGCGCGTCAACGGACTCGCCGCCGTGCCCGTCAAGAAGGCCGGCACAGCTGGTCTGGTCGACCTGGTGGGGGGCGATATTCGCGCTGGCGCCTTGTACGACCTCAACCATGACGGTACCTACTTCCAGCTTGGCGGCGGTGTCGGCGCGGGCAAGGCGTTCGAGCGCTATTCGTTCGAGGCCTCGGTCGGGCAGACGATATTCGAGGTCGCACACACCGTTGGAAGTACCATCGTCCTGCGCAACGGGCGTGAGGTCACTGATTACCTGTCCGATGGGCAACGCATCACCTTCATGGCACCTTGCACGCTCGGTGAGTCGGTGGAAATTCTCGCATTCAGCGCGTTCCAGTCTGCCAACACCTACACCAAGGCCGAGATCCAGGCACTGTTGAAGACAGCTTCGGCATTGCCGGTCGGCACCATGCTGCCATTTCCACGCGGTACGGTGCCTGCAGGCTTCCTTGAAGTCGATGGCAGTACCCAGAGCGCCGCGGTCTATCCGGATCTTGCTGCTTATTTGGGCGGCGCGTTCAACAAAGGGAACGAGCAGAGCGGATTCTTCCGGTTGCCGGATTCTCGGGGTGAGTTCTTGCGGGGGTGGGACCATGGGCGGGGGGTAGATGTCGGGCGTGGCCTTGGCAGCTTCCAGGACGAGTCGTTCAAGTCTCACGAGCACAAAGACGTTGGCTTTATTGATAACGTCGGGGCCGGGCCTGGTGCCAGCGGCGTTTCGGGCGCCACCGGCCCTGTAACCACAATATTCGGCAAAGGGTACGGCAGTAGCGCCTCCTCCACGGCGAAAGCCTACAAGGAAACAACCCCAGGTTCGCTGAATGGATCGATTGCCGGTTTGATTTCTGGCAGCACTGGCGGAGCTGAAACACGACCTCGAAATCTGGCTGTCATTTGGTGCATCAAGGCCTGGAATGCGCCGGTCAACCAAGGGCAGATTGACGTAGCGGCGCTTGTTGAAGAGTTGGCCAAGTTGCGATCCGCGATGCCGGTCGGTGCCATCGTGCCATTCCCGATAGCCACGCCACCTGCGGGGTATCTGGAGCTGGACGGAAGTTTACAAAGCAGTGCCGGTTATCCGGATCTTGCGACCTATCTGGGCGCAGCCTACAACAAGGTCGGTGATCCCGCCGGTTACTTCCGCCTTCCGGACTACCGCGGTGAGTTTCTGCGTGGCTGGGACCATGGGCGCGGTGTGGATGCTGGGAGGGGAATGGGTTCTTATCAGGACGATGCCTTGCAGAACCTTGTTGGATCGCTTGGCATGCGTGGTGGTACGGGCACCGGGCTTGGAGTGCTGGGAGGTACCTCAGGCGTATTTACCGGCTCCTACGCCGAGTCGTCGCCAGCAAATACCATCACCCGTGACCCAAACTCTGCCGCTGCCAGTGATGTGGCTCGCTTCGATGCCTCCAAAGTGGCAAGGACAGCAGCAGAAACCCGTCCTCGTAACCTTGCGGTGATGTGGTGCATCAAAGCGTGGAATGCGCCGATCAATCAAGGGCAGATCGACGTCGCCGCGTTGGCTGCGCTAGCGACAGAAGGAAGTGAAACCACCTCCGGCACCTTGCGTATCGCATCGCGGGCCGAGGTCAATGCTGGCGTTGTAGACAACGCCGCAGTGTCCCCCCGGAAAATACGCTGGGGCTTTTCCATGCAGTTTGGCGCCAACGGCTACTTGATGCTGCCCACTTGGCTCGGAGGTTTGATCCTCCAGTACGGTTCAAGCGTTAACACCACCGAAAACGCGGATGTCAGCTTTCCGTTGGCTTTTCCAAATCGCTGTTTTTGGGTAGGCGCCTATGACAATACCCAGCCTGGTGGTACCACGCGTACCTTCTGGCAGTTCCGAGGGCTCAGTAACACGGGAATGAACGTGCTGAACATTGGCTCCTACACCAAGGGTTCGGTGGGCTGGGGCAACCCCACACTTTCCGCCTGCCCCTATTTTGCTATTGGTTACTGAGGCAATACTGCATGAAGCGCTATTACAGCAAAACCACAGGCACTACCTATTTGGAAGGTATCCACGCTGACATCCCAATGGATGCCGTAACGATTTCTGAAGACTTGTTTCGGGAGATAATTTGCAATCCTCCGCCAGACAAGTTCCGTGCCCATGACCAGCACGGCCTACCCGTTCTCGTCGACCCTCCCGCGCCCACGCTTGAGCAGTCTTCGAATGCCGAGCGTGTATGGCGAAACCTGCAACTGCAAACGAGTCAATGGCTTGTGGCCAGGCATGTCGAGCAGCAGGAGTTGAACCTCGCCCCAACACTGACGCCTTCTCAGTTCGCTGAGCTTCTGCGCTACCGGCAGGCGTTGAGAGAGTGGCCTGAGTCTGAAGGCTTCCCCGATGACTCCCTGCGTCCGCTGACACCTTCGTTCGTCGAGTCCGAATCCGCAGCAAGTTGATTCGCAAAAATCATCGGGATTCGTAGCTTCCTCTTGCACGGGGAATGTCCACTTCGAACCAGATACCCCAAGGCCCCGCATCCGCGGGGCCTTTTCATTTCATCCGCAAACCTGGAGTAACCCTACATGAGTGGATTCTTCCACGGCGTCACCGTAACCAACGTAGACACCGGCGCCCGCAACATCGCACTGCCGTCGTCCTCGATCATCGGCCTGGTCGACACCTTCACCGAAGGTGCCGGTGTCACGGCCAAGGCCAACGACCTCGTCCTCATCACCAGCGAGCGTGAAGCCGTGGCCGCCTTCGGCGCCGATGCGGCGATCACCAAGGCCTGTCGTGCCATCTACAGCCGCGCCAAGGCGGTCATCGTCGCCTGCGGCGTGGCAAAGCTCGAAGAGGCGGCCGAGCAGACCGCGGCGATCATCGGCAACGTGCTCGCTGACGGCAAGCGCACCGGCCTGCAGGCACTGCTCGACGGCAAGAGCCGTTTCAACGCCCAGCCGCGCCTGCTGGTCGCGCCCAAGCACAGCGCCACCCAGGCGGTCGGCACCGCGCTGGTGGCACTGGCCGACAAGCTGCGCGGCATCGCCATCATCGACGGCCCTGGCACCACTGACGAAGCCGCGCTCGCCTACGCCAAGAACTTCGGTGCCAAGCGCGCCTTCCTGGTCGATCCGGGCGTGCGCTACTTCGACACCGTCGCCGAGGCCACCGTGGATGCGCCAGGTTCGGCCTGGGTCGCCGGCCTGTTCGCCTTCACCGATCGCGAGTACGGCTTCTGGGCCTCGCCGTCGAACAAGGAGTTCGTCGGTATCACCGGCACCAGCCGCCCGGTGGAGTTCCTCGATGGCGACGACAGCTGCCGCGCCAACCTGCTGAACAACGCCAACATCGCCACCATCATTCGCGATGACGGCTTCCGCCTGTGGGGCAACCGCACCCTGTCCAGCGATCCGAAGTGGGCCTTCGTCACCCGCGTGCGGACCATGGACATCGTCATGGACGCGATCCTCTACGGCCACAAGTGGGCCGTCGATCGCTCCATCACCGCCACCTACGTCAAGGACGTCACCGAAGGCCTGCAGGCCTTCATGCGCGACCTGAAGAACCAGGGCGCGATCATCAACTTCGAGGTCTTCGCCGATCCGGAGTTGAACACCGCCAGCCAACTGGAGCAGGGCAAGGTGTACTGGAACATCCGCTTCACCGACGTACCGCCTGCCGAAAACCCCAATTTCCGCGTCGAAGTCACCAACCAGTGGCTGACCGAAGTCCTCGATTCCGCCGCTTAAGGAGCGCATCTACATGGCAATGATTCCCGAAACCCTGGCCAACCTGAACCTGTTCGTCGACGGTGTGAGCTTCCAGGGCGATGTACCCAGCCTGACCCTGCCCAAGCTGACCCTGAAGATGGAGGAGCATCGTCCCGGTGGCATGGACATGCCGGTCGAGATGGACCTGGGCATGGAGAAACAGGAAGCGGCCTTCACCACCACCGGCGTGCGCCGCGAGTCGCTGAAGTTCTTCGGCCTGGCCGATGGCACGGCCTTCAACGGCACGTTCCGTGGCGCTTTCAAGGGCCTCAAGGGCCAGATCAATCCAGTCATCGTCACCCTGCGCGGCTCGCTCAAGGAAATCGACATGGGCGACTGGAAATCCGGCGACAAGGCCGAGATCAAGCACAGCGTCGCGCTCAGCTACTACAAGCTGGAAGTTGACGGTCGCCTGGTCTACGAGATCGATGCCCTGGGCATGAAGCGGGTGATCGACGGTGTCGACCAACTGGCGGCGCAGCGTACTGCGCTGGGCCTGTAAGGGAGGTGCATATGGCTCAGAAAAACCGCCAGCCCCAGTGGCTGAACCTTGCAGCCGACCGCGTCACGGTGCGTTTGTCGCGTCCGAGCGAGGCCAATGGCGTTCAGGTCGACAGCCTGACGTTGCGGGCCCCGACGGTGCGTGACATGCGCAACGCCCAGGCCGGCGGCGCCAGCGACGACGAGCAGCGCGAGCTGAACCTCTTCGCCTCGCTGGCCGAAGTCGGCATCAAGGACCTCGAAGGCCTCACCCTTAAGGACTACGGCCGCTTGCAGGCCGGGTATTTTCGCCTGGTGCAGGACGACGAGGTTTGACCCGACCCGGCAGAAGGCCGCCGCAAGGCGGCTGGCCAAGGAGCTGAATTTTTCCGCGAGCGAAATCATGACTATGTCGTTCAGCGACATGGTCTGGTGGCTTTCGGATTGAGAGGATTAACGGATGGCGAACAAATCAGGGATTGCCCTGGGGGAAGCCGTCGCATCTGGCTCGGCTTTCCCTGGCGCGCTCGATGACTATCGCGCCAGGTTTACCGATCATTGGGCGCCTTACGGCAAGGCGCTGCAATCGTTTTCATCACCGCTGGATATCTGGCGACCAGGCCCGTATCCATCGGTCGTGCCACAGCTGTCGAACTGGCAAGGACCCAATCCGGCACTGGAGCACCAGCCGTTACCCTTGGCTGAACAGGGATGGCGCGCATCCAACTCACCCCCGTTCGAGTTGCCCGCTCAGATCGTACATGCGTACCCCCAGCCTCGGCTGCGCGCAGATTCAACTCCCCGGATCAACGCGGATGCACCTGAAGCTCGACAAGGGGTGGTGTCGGGGGAGGGCGAAGCAGTTTCGTCAGCCTCTGCTGATCCCACACCGAGCCGAGCCACTGCCCGTACCCGAGCAGGGGCTGCGGCCAAGGAGGCTGCCTCTGCAACCAAGTTGGATTTGGGGTTGAAGCTCTTCCACACCGCTTCCACCGCCACCACGGCGAAGGAGCAGGCAGTGGGCTATCTCAGTGCGGTTGGGTCGGCAGTCGGTACCATAGGCGGCAAGGCCTTGGGGGCGGCGGTGCCGCGCTGGGGCACGATGGTCTCGGAGGTGGGCGGCGTTGCCTTCGGTATGGCCGGCGACAAGCTGGGCGCCTGGGCTGGCGAGCGGGTCACGAACCCTGCATCGGCTACAGCCAAGGACAAACCGCCATCAACGCCGGTATCGACTCAGTCGAAACCTGACGCGGATCCTTATTCGACGCTGTCTGGCTCAGTCAGGGACGCGCTTACGACTGCTGCGGTGGTGGGCGGGGGTTATGCCAGCTGGGAGGTACTCAAGCAGCGTTACACCAACCCAGGGGCTGTCGCTGGGACCGCCAAGGGCGTCGCAGAGAACCTCAAGGCATTGAAAATACCCCTTGCTTCGATGTTCATCGAGGCTGGTGCAAAGGCGGCCTATACCTATGGCACGGCGCAAACCCGTGAAGAAAAGTGGAGCGGTTATGGCGGCGCGGCAGGGGGCCTGATTCTTGGTGGCGCCCTGGGTGCCGCCGGATCGTTGCTGGGTCCGATCGGTACCACGATAGGGATGTCGGTCGGCAACTTTGTGGGCGATCAGGTTGGGTCGGCGGTAGGCAAATATTTGGCCACCCAGTACCAAGAGCCTGCCTCCACAGAGCAGCCGGTACGGCGCGGGCTGCCGGCCAAGGCGAGCGGGACGGCAAAGGAGCAGAGCCCGGAGCGTGCCAGGTCGTCAGGACCGCCGTCTCCTCTTCGGCCGGCGGGGCTTATGGCGCAGTTTGCAACCGCCGCAAGCGTTTCATCGCAACGGCGGCCTTCGATGTTGACTAGGCCGAAGCCGGGTTCGACTGCTGACACTGCCGGCATGGACAAGGCTCTCGTCAGGGATCTGTTGAGACGTCCTGTGGATGAGGGGAGGGCGCCAAGTGCGGCGGCCAAGCACCGGGTTGCAGGCGCCATCGCTGAGCCTCGTGCATGGCCTCCGGCGATTCCTGGTCTTTCGTTGGTCCCCGGTATCGTGCCTTCTCCCAGATTCGAAAGTCCTGGCGCCAGCGTTGCGCCCGCTGCCATAAAGGTCGAGCTCCCTCGATCGCCTCAGAAGCCGTCAAGGCCGGCTGCTGTACTGGGGTTGCCGAAGGTTGTGGTGCAGGCCTCAGCGTCTGGACGTTCAGCTGTAATGGACAAGCTCGCAGTAGAGGTGCAGATACCAGCCGCGCAGTTGTCGGTGCCGCCGCAAGCCAGCGTCCTGCCAGATGCTCCGCCGCAAGCCCCGGCCCAACCGGTGATTACCAGCGGGGCAGGCCAGCCCTTCAACTTCACCACCAACATCCCCATCACGCTGCAAGGCGCCGCTGTTGCACACGACCAACTCGCCACCGACCTGGAACTGGCTGTGCGCCGGGTACTGGAAGAACGGCAAAGAGCTGATGAAGCGCGTCTGGCAGACCCTCTACGACAATTTTGAACCGGAGGGACATTCATGACCTACCTGGAGCAGTTGCAGGCCGCACTGCATGCACTGGTCAAGGCGGGCGAGGAGGGGCGTCGGCGTGCCGGCGCCATGCTCGACCCGATGAACCAGGCCGTGGACCACGTCAAGGAAGCCGCGGCCGAACTCGAAGCATTGCCCTGGATCGGACCGGCCATCGGCCAGCGCCTGCAACGTACCCTGCGTGCCATCGACTCGGCACAAGGGCGTGTCAACAAAGTGATTGCCCGCTACGACAAGACCGTCGACGAGGTGCGCAAGGTGCAGGAGCGTGTCGAGGTCTTTTCCGAGCACCTGGGCAAGGCCGGCGCGGCGATCCGCAAGGTGGTGGGCGATGCCCGCGCAGTGGCAAGCGGGGTACTCGTCACCTTCGGCTTCGCGCCGCGGACAACGCCGGCCGCCGAAGCGATCAAGCCATTTGCGCACCTGCTGGTGTTGCAACCGCTGAAGGCCAATGCAACACCGTACTACTTCAACCTCGATACCGCCGCGTTCGACCAGTTGCGTCGCCAGACCCGTTTCCGCTGGGCTGCCCAGGAGCGCCTGAGCCGTGACAGCGCGCAGCAGGCTGTCGGCCAGGGCGAGGAGACGATCAGCATCCGTGGTGCGATCTTCCCTGCGTTCAAGGGCGGACTTGGCCAGTTGCAGACCCTGCGCAGCATCGGTCGCCAGTTGCTGCCCCTGAGCCTGACCACCGGTTACGGCGAGGTGCTCGGCAATTGGTGCCTGACCAGTATCGATGAAGACCAGAGCAATCTGCTGGCAGGCGGTATTCCACGCAAACAGGGTTTTTCACTGGAGTTCACCCGCTATGGCGAAGACCTGCAAAACGTCTGACGGCGACCTGCTCGACACCCTCTGCCAGCACTACTACGGCCACCTCAACCGCACGGTCGAAGCCGTACTGGAGGCCAATCAAGGGCTGGCCGACGAAGACCAGCCGCTGCGTGCCGGCGTGATGATCCTGCTGCCCGACCTACCCACTGCCACGGTCAGCAGCGTGCAGCTCTGGGACTGAACGCAGGCTTGTTTCCACACCGACAACGGAGGCATGAGTCATGCAACCCGTCTTCAGCATCAAGGCCGATGGCAAGGACATCACCGCGCTGATCAACGACCGCCTGCTGCTGCTGCGCACCACCGACAAACCCGGCATGGAGTCGGATACGTTCGAGCTGCGCATCGATGCCCGCGACGGCGCCCTGGCCTTGCCGCCTCGCGGCGCGGTGCTGGAGGTGCACCTGGGGTACGCCGGGCAGCCGCTCACGCTGCTGGGGCGCTTCACCGTCGATGAAGTCGAGCTGTCCGGGCCGCCGGATACGCTGGTTATCCGCGGCAAGGCCAGCGACCTGTGCGGCAGTGGCAGAACCATCCGCAGCGGCAGCTGGGAGAATGTTCCGCTGCAACGCATCATCGCCGAGATTGGCGCGCGCAACGGCTGGCAGGCGATCTGCCCGGTCACCCTGAACGTGCCGCGTATCGACCAGTACAACGAATCGGACTTCAACTTCATCACCCGTCTGGCTCGTCAGTACGACTGCACTGGCAAGCTCGCCAACGGCCAGTTGCTGGTACTGCCGCGCCAGGGCGGGCAGAGCGCCAGCGGCAAGACGCTGGGGCTGGTGACACTGCGGCGCGGCGACGTCAGCCAGTGGCAGTTTCGCCTGGACGACAAGGCCACCCGCAAGGCCGTGCGCACCCGTCACCAGGACAGTGCCAGCGGTGAGCTAAAGGTGGTCGAGCTGGGCAACGACGCAGGCTCCGAGAGCCAGCGTCCTGTCCATACCGACCGCCACCTGTACCCCAATCGCGCCGCCGCCGAACAGGCTGCCCGCGCACGCTTGGCCAGCTTCAACCGCGAGACGGCCAGCGTGCGCCTGGACATGCCCGGGCGCACTGACCTGTTCGTCGAACGCAGCATCGAGGTGAGTGGTTTTGTCGACGGGCTAGACGGCCAGTACCTGATCGACTCGGTCGAGCAAGTGTTCACCGGGTCCGGCTGGCGGACCACCGTGCAGTGCAACGGTGGCAAGACGGGCAAGGCCGGGAACGCGGGGCGTGCAGCGGACAAGGCCGCCACCCTCAAGGCCTAGGCCTTTTCGACAAGGAGTATCTTCATGCAATCGAGTTTCAACCCGGATGCGATCCAGGTGCTGGACGACCTGCTGAGCCCACAGGAGCTGTCCATGCTCGCCCAGCGGCTGGCCGGCCCTGTGTGGCGTTTCGGCTGGGCGCAGCACTACGGCGTATTGGATCGACCGTGCTGGCATGCCTTCATTGCCGGCAGCGCACGCGAACAACGACAGGACTGCGAGCAGGAACTGCGTGAGCGCGCCGGCTGGACGTTCCTGGCCGATTGGTGGGCTGGCTTCAAGGACAGCCATCTGCCGCAGGCAACGTTGCTTGGGGTCTACGCCAATGGCCAGACCAGCGGCCAGGACGGCCCTATCCACCGCGACAACCGCCCGGATGAGCCGGGCAAGACCCTGGTCATGTTCTGCAACGAACACTGGGCTACGGCCTGGGGCGGCGAGCTGCTGTTCTTCAACGCCGCCAAGACCGATGTAATCAAGGCCGTACTGCCCAAGCCCGGGCGAATCGTGCTTTTCGACGGACGCATTCCCCATAGCGCCAGATCGCCCACCGCAAGCTGCAATCGCTTGCGTGTGAGCCTGGCTTTCAAGACCCTCATCAAGGAGTAGATAACCATGGCTGGAACAGTCGAACTGATCGTCGGCTATGTCGACAAGGCGGCGGGCACCGGTGCAGCCGGCACGTCGCTGATCGATCAGTACAATAGCGACAAGGAGGGCTTCGCCCTGGTCAACCAGAGCACCCAGACGGTTGCGACAGTGGCTGGCGTGACTTCCATGGTCAAGCTGACAGCCGGCTTCACGCCGTTCCTGAGCGTGACCACCAACACGCTGGCCGCGACCACCGTGTTCGTCAAGATCACTGCGGAGTACCGCACCGAGCAACCGTTCAACACCGGCGATGTCATCAGTTTGGTAGGCAACGTTGCCGGCGTGGTCGGCGGTATTGCCCTGCTGGCCGGGTTCGGCCCTGCCGCGGCCTTGTTCACAGCGGTCGGTATTGGCGCCAACGTCTCGGGCATCATCACCTCCGACGTCAGGAACAACCTCTACCAGTCGCTGGTGAAACCGGTTTGGGAGCAGTATTTCAGCGCTAATCCCCAGGCCAGCTACCCCGACTACTGGGTGGCACCGGACCTGAAACTGGCCACGCTCGCCGAGCTGGGCGCCTACTACGCCGATCGTATTGCTACCACTCACTGGGATCCGGCAACGGGGGCGGTGGCGCTGTCCAGCGACAGCCGTGCCGTCTATGAAGAAGGGGCGGCGGCTGGCGGCGGGGGAGGGGGCTATGTTGAAGGAGGCAGCTCCGGTACGGCACCTGTGGTCTACCCTGATCTGCCGGACGCCTGGATCGATATCGGTCCGATCGAGATCGTGAACCCGGGTGATGTGTACCTGGGCAGCGATCAATACCACCGCTGAGGTTCGTGGTAGGGTTGCGCTCCAGCCCAACGGTCATCGATAACGGACATATGGCTTCACTCGCCTCTCAGCTTTCTGCACTCACGCCCCGCCAGCGTTTCATCGTCCTGCTGCTCCTGGCGATCTGTTTCCTTGCTTTCGCCGCGATCTACGCGCGGGGATATCGCGACGATCCTGCGTCGGATGACACCAGGCTGTTCACGCTCGACGGTCGACTGACGACCCACCCACAAGTCTGGAAGCCCCAGCCCGAGCTGGTCAACTTTGGTGTGGCCTACGACCTGGACGGTCAGCGTCGGCAGCAAGGTCTGTATGCTTATCGCAGTGCGTTCGAGCAGGCGGGAATCGGTATGGGCACCGTGCTCAGGCTGACCGTGGAAGGCTCCGGGCGGGTGCGAGCCCTGGCCAGTGAAGAGGGTCGTATTCTGTTCGACGACCGGCTGAACCAACAGGTCATCGAGTGGAACAACACTTCGATCCGCCGCGGTGTAATCGTCAGTGGCGTCATGTCGGCTGCAGCGCTGGCCTTCGCGCTGCTGACCGGTTGGCGCCACCGGCGGCGCATTTTTTCCCGGGGCGGTGCTGCCGAAGGCTGACGTCTTGCACCGATCCTCTGCGCCATTATCCAGGACGCAGTCCACAACCCACTCCAACCCAGGCATTGCCTGGGTTTTTTTTGCTTGCCAGGGAGGTTCTGCATGCTCACCGAGCGGCAACTCATTCAGATCTATCCGCTCGCCGGCCAGCGTGCCGGCGCGTTTCTCACACCTCTCAACGACGCCATGGCCCGTTGGGAAATCGACCATCCCAAGCGCATCGCCGCCTTTCTCGCCCAGGTCGGTCATGAGTCCGGCCAGTTACGCTATGTGAAGGAACTGGGCAGCGACCGCTACCTTTCACGCTACGACACCGGCCCACTGGCCCTGCGCCTGGGCAACACCCCTGAGGCTGACGGCGATGGCCAGCTGTATTGCGGTCGCGGCCTGATCCAGGTCACCGGGCGCAACAACTACCAGGCCTGCAGCCGTGCGCTGTTCGGTGATGAGCGGTTGCTGGCGCAACCCCAGCTTCTCGAGCAGCCGCGCTGGGCCTGCGAGTCGGCGGCCTGGTTCTGGCAGTCGCGCGGGCTCAATGCCCTGGCCGATCGTGGTGAATTCAACCGTATCACCCGGCATATCAACGGTGGGCTCAATGGCCTGGATGAGCGCCTCAAGCTCTGGGCCAGGGCCCGGGAGGTCTTGTGCTGAGCCGTTGGCAGCTCTGCGCATGCCTGGCGCTGATGCTGCTGTCGGCGGCACTGGCCTGGCAGGCCCAGGCCTGGCGCTACGAGCGTTTGTTCGCCGAGTCGGACGAGCTCCAGGCGCGCCAGCGAGTGGAGCAGGCCGAGGTGCTCAACGAGCAACTGCGCAGCGAGCGCGAGCAGCGCCAGGCGCTCGAGCGCCGCCTGCATGACAGCGAGTCCAACCATTTCCAGGAGCTTACCGATGCGCAACAGAATCAGGCTCGGCTGCGTGATCGCCTTGCTACTGCCGATCTGCGCCTGTCGGTCCTGGTCGAGCGTGACGCCGCCTGTTCCACAATGCCTGCAGCCACCGGCGCCGGCGGCGTGGATCATGGCACCGTACGCGCCCGACTTGACCCGGCGCATGCTCGACGAATTATCGCCATTACCGACGACGGCGACCGGGGGCTGATCGCCCTGCGTGCCTGCCAGGCGTATATCCGCGCGCTGGCGCCGTGAATCCTTGCCTGGGGGGATGAGGGTGGTAGGGTAGTGCGCAGTCACGCAAGGAGCCTGTCATGGACCCGATCACCGTACTTTCTACCCGCCTGGGCCAACACCTGCGCCGTTTCAATGCGCAGGTGACCACCGCCGAGTCCTGCACCGGCGGGGGCATCGCCGAGGCGATCACCCGTATTCCCGGCAGTTCGGCCTGGTTCGAGGCCGGCTACGTCACCTACTCCAACACCCAGAAGACCCGGCAGCTTGGCGTCCCCGAGGCACTGTTCACCCAGGTTGGCGCAGTCAGCCAGGAGGTGGTCGAGGCCATGGTTCGTGGTGCCCAGGCCGCCAGCGGCGCGCGTTTTGCCGTGGCGGTCAGTGGTGTCGCCGGGCCGGATGGCGGCTCGCCGGCCAAGCCGGTGGGCACTGTATGGCTGGCCTGGGGCGATGGAGGCCGTGTTATCAGCGAGCGCCGTCACTTCGATGGCGACCGCGAGGCGGTGCGCCGACAGACGGTGATCGCTGCGTTAGACGGCTTGTTACAGCTTGGTGCCGAGTAAATCGCTCGACGGGGGTTTGCGGAAACGAATCCCTGTGGAATAATACTGGCTACTTATACAGGTATTCCGGCCATCAGGGCCACGTCGAACACGTGAGGATTTCAATGGACGACAACAAGAAGCGCGCCTTGGCTGCGGCCCTGGGTCAGATCGAACGCCAATTCGGCAAGGGCGCAGTCATGCGCATGGGCGATCACGAGCGCCAGGCTATTCCAGCCATCTCCACCGGCTCGCTGGGCCTGGACATCGCCCTCGGCATCGGCGGCCTGCCAAAGGGCCGTATCGTCGAGATCTACGGCCCGGAATCCTCGGGCAAGACCACGCTGACCCTGTCGGTCATCGCCGAAGCCCAGAAGAACGGCGCCACCTGCGCCTTCGTCGACGCCGAGCATGCCCTCGACCCTGAGTACGCTGGCAAGCTGGGCGTCAACGTCGATGACCTGCTGGTCTCGCAGCCAGACACCGGCGAACAGGCCCTGGAAATCACCGACATGCTGGTGCGTTCCAACGCTGTCGACGTGATCATCGTCGACTCCGTGGCGGCCCTGGTACCCAAGGCCGAGATCGAAGGCGAAATGGGTGACATGCACGTCGGCCTGCAGGCCCGTCTGATGTCCCAGGCGCTGCGAAAGATCACCGGTAACATCAAGAACGCCAACTGCCTGGTCATCTTCATCAACCAGATCCGTATGAAGATCGGCGTGATGTTCGGTAGCCCGGAAACCACCACCGGCGGTAACGCCCTGAAGTTCTACGCCTCGGTCCGTCTGGATATCCGTCGTACTGGCGCGGTGAAGGAAGGCGACGAAGTGGTCGGTAGCGAAACGCGCGTCAAGATCGTCAAGAACAAGGTTTCGCCACCCTTCCGTCAGGCCGAGTTCCAGATTCTCTACGGCAAAGGTATCTACCGTAACGGCGAGATCATCGACTTGGGCGTCTCTCAAGGCCTGGTCGAGAAGTCCGGCGCCTGGTACAGCTACCAGGGCAACAAGATCGGCCAAGGCAAGGCTAACGCCGCCAAGTACTTGCAAGAGAACCCGGCCATCGGTTCGGAAATCGAGAAGCAGATTCGTGAGAAGCTGCTGACCTCCGGCGCTGTCGCCGCGGCTGCCAAGGCTGCCGCCGCCGAAGCTGATGCCGACGATATGGCTGATGCTGAAGCCGGTTATTGATATCGCTGGTTGATCGCACATGTCGTCCGTCGTACTCGACACCCCCGTCGCCGTTCGGCGGACAGCCATGGACCTGCTTGCGCGCCGCGAGCACGGTCGTGTCGAGCTGACTCGCAAGCTGCGTCAGCGCGGCGCCACGGATGAGCTGATCGAGCCCGCGCTTGATCGGCTTGCCGAGGAAGGCCTGCTCAGTGAGGCCCGCTATCTGGAGAGCTTCATCTCCTACCGTTCCAACGCCGGTTATGGTCCAGCGCGTATTCGTGAAGACCTGAGCCAGCGAGGGTTGAACCGTGGCGATATCGATCAGGCACTGCGCGAAAGCGGTGTAGATTGGTCAGCCCGCTTACGGGACGTCTGGCAGCGCAAGTTCGCCGGACAACGCCCTCAGGATCCTCGCAGCCGAGCGCAGCAAACACGCTTTCTCGCCTACCGTGGTTTTTCCATGGACATGATCGGGCGACTGCTCAGCGGGCGCGATCTCGACGATTGACGGCCAGTGCGGCTGACATGGCAGACATCTGCCAGGTCAGCCGCACTGGCCGTTTTTCGTTCAACTGACTTTCAACGCTTCCCGGGCATGTTGCGTCGTGTGCATCGGTTGGGGTTTGGCCCAGTTTTCCGGCAGGTTGATGAAGTCCACCAGTTCACGCAGGCGTCCCTGGTCACGGCCGTTGAAGGCGAAGGTCAGGCGGGTCAGGTGGTTGAAGTCGCCGACTTCATGTTCTGCGCTGCTGTCGGCTTGCTGATGGTATTTGCCACTCAGGCGCAGGTCGGCGAAGCCCTCCTGAATGTCGTATAGCGCCGCCTCGCTGAGGGGGTGCAGCATCCGGATCACGAACTGGTTCTTCAACCAGCGACTGGAGTGGTAATTGCTGTAGAACTGGTTGATTTCCTCCACGGCCTCGTCAGCGCTGTGTACCAGACGTACCAGTTTCAGGTCGCTGGGGAGTATGTAGCGGTTCTCTTCCAATTGACGGCTGATGAAGCTCAGTGCGTCCTGCCAGAAACTCCCGCCAGGCGAGTCGAGCAACACCACCGGTACCAGAGGGCTTTTACCCGTCTGGATCAGGGTCAGCACTTCGAGTGCCTCGTCGAGGGTGCCAAAACCACCCGGGCAGAGCACCAACGCGTCAGCTTCCTTGACGAAGAACAGCTTGCGGATGAAGAAGAAGTGGAAGGGCAGCAGTTGATCGGTGCCATCCACCGTTGCGTTGGCATGCTGCTCGAAGGGCAAGGTGATGTTGAAACCCAGGCTGTTTGCTGCTCCGGCGCCTTCGTGGGCAGCGGCCATGATGCCGCCTCCGGCCCCGGTGATGACCATCAGGTCGGAGCGGGCGAGGCTGGCGCCCAGCTCTCGGGCCAGGGCATACATCGGGTGTTCCTGAGGCGTGCGCGCCGAGCCGAATACAGTGACTTTGCGTCGCCCCTTGTAGCGTTCGAGGGTGCGGAAGGAGTGGTCCAGTTCGCGCAGGGCCTGCAAGGTGATCTTGGCATTCCATCGGTTGGCGTCGTCGAAGGCCATGCGCAGGATGGTCAGCATCATGTCGCGGTAGAGCGGCAGGTTGGGGCTGTCCGGTGCCACCAGTTGCAGTTGTTCATCAATCTTGTTCAGGTCGATCCCCTGTTCCCTGAAATGATCGGACAGACGTTCATTCGGTAGGTAAGGCATTCAGCGTCTCCTTCTGCAGCAAAACCTCTGACCGGGTCGATGGGGTGTCCCGGCCGCGACACTGCGTGTGTCGCTGGCTGCTGTCGCTCGAGTGTGCATCTCGAGCATTGCAGTAGGCCTTCAAGGCCGTGATGCAGTGGCGTGAGTCCATCTTGTCTTTTGTCGTTGCGGGTCCGGCAACGTCGTGGCGCGGCAATCTCCTGTGCTTGCCGCTGACGCGTGCTGTTCGCTTTCAATCTAGACGCTGGCGAGCGATCCTGCCGGTTTGCGGCTGCAAACCGTTCGTCTGATAGGATCCAATCGGTGCAGGGGTTTGATTAACTGAAAGACAACGGCGCGATGCAGGGAGGTCGCGGTATGCATCGGTTGGTCATTGAGGTGGACTTGCAGTTGTATGAACTGCTCAGGCGTGCAGCCCAGGACCATCAATTGAGCCTGGAGGGCGAGTGCCTGCGCAGGTTGCAAGGCGCCGACAGGCAATCACGTTACCTTCAGGCCTTGCTGGCGGATCTGCGCGCCGATGAGGAGCAACGGCGCGCCAGCGACGATCAGGTCGCCTGAATCACTTCTTCTTGTTGCCGGCCGTGCAGCTGGCAGCATCGAACGCCTGGTCCATGACCGGCTGGTTGGTCTTGTAGACGGTGAAGCGGTAGACCATTACCGCGCCCTTGGTCATCAGTTGGCGGTAGCCTGTGTTGCGGCAGACGCTGTCGCCCAGCTGGCTGCGCACCAGCGCCGGGTTTTCCAGCATGCGCTGGGCATGTTCTTCGCGCACGCTCAGGTGGTTGACCAGCGCCTTGCCCTTCTCGACGGTGTATCCCTGATCGAGGATGTCTTCGTTGACGGCGCGTGGCGTGCCGACGCTGCTCTCCTTGGCAACCTTCTGCAGCATCTGGTTCAGCTCGTAGTCCTGCTTGGACGCCGCATTGGCTGCGAGCGGCAGGGCGAGCAGCAGGCTCAGGGTCGGGACGATAAGACGCAGCATGAATCTCTCCTGGTTCGGTAACTGGCGCTTTGACCTGCGCCTTCTGGCGGCGTTCCATGAACGCGTCGCTCAACGGGCGCAGCGGCTGCCAAAGGCGCGATTATAAGGGAGCGCGCTTGTAGCCTGCACGGCAATCCTGTGGCTGCTCTGGTAGACTCACGTCTTTGTTCCCCGCCGAGTTGTCGCAGTGTCCATCCCATTCCTGTCCACAGGCTTGCAGCCATGAGCCATGCGGTAGCGCGCCTGCGCGCCGAGCGTCTGGCGCGCAGCAACAAACCTTTCGTCGCCCGCGGTTCGCGCGCTGATCGCTGCCCGGACTGCCGGGTGATCGCCAGCCATTGCCTGTGCGCCTGGAAGCCTCGGGTCGACGCCCGGGCCGGCATGTGTCTGGTGATGCACGACACCGAGCCATTGAAGCCGACCAACACCGGCTGGCTGATCGCAGACCTGATCGAAGATACCTGGGCCTTCGGCTGGCAGCGCACCGATGTCGACGCGCGTTTGCTGGCGCTGCTCGAACAACCCCAGTGGCAGCCCTATATCGTCTTCCCTGGTGAGTTCGTCGCACCGGAGCGGGTGGTCAACGAGGTGGTGTGCGAGCCTGGCAAGCGGCCGCTGTTCATCCTGCTCGACGCCACCTGGACCGAAGCGCGCAAGATGTTTCGCAAGAGTCCGTACCTGGATCGCTTCCCGGTGCTGAGCCTGGAGGCCGAGCAGATGTCGCGCTACCGCCTGCGCCGCTCCAAGCGTGACGATCATTTCTGCACCGCGGAAGTGGCGGCCATGTGTCTGGACCTGGCCGGCGACAACCGTGCCTCCCAAGCGCTGGATGCCTACCTCGACGTGTTCAGCCTGCATTACCTCAGCGGCAAGCGACACCTGGCACTGGACGACCAGGATGAGCCGCATCAACGCTTGCATACCTTCCTATAGTCCAAGGGGCAAGCGAGCCGGATTGGTTCATACTGTCGAGCAGGTCGCCAGGGTGGGCGAGGCCGCCGGGCAATTGGCTTGACCACCCGGACGGTGCTCGGCATCCTTGGCGCCGATTCGGCCACGACGCAGCCGCCATCCCAGGCTGCGGTCGTGCCCTTGCCGCAGGCGGCGCCGTCGCCCGCGCCTTGAGTTGCCCGCCAGGCACAGGCCCCGTACCCCGCAGCGCCTGGCACAGAACAGGACCCCTGGATCGATGGCTACATATGAAATCCTGATTGCCGATGACCATCCGCTGTTCCGTAGCGCCTTGCGCCAAGCCGTGACCCTCGGCCTCGGGCAGGACGTACGGCTGGTGGAGGTGGCAAGCATCGCCGAACTGGAAACACGCCTGACCGAGAAATCCGACTGGGACCTGGTCCTGCTCGACTTGAACATGCCGGGGGCCTATGGCTTCTCCGGTCTGGTCCTGCTGCGCGGGCAGTATCCGCAGATTCCGGTGGTGATGGTGTCGGCGCAGGAAGAGGCGGCCGTGGTGGTCAAGTCCCGCGAGTTCGGGGCCAGCGGTTTCATTCCCAAGTCCAGCCCGCTGGAAACCATCCAGGACGCCGTGCGCAAGGTGCTCGATGGCGAAGTGTGGTGGCCGCCGCAGGCGTTCGAAAAGGTTGATGTGTCGGCTGAAGCGAAGGCCGCCAGCGAGGGGCTTGCGAGCCTGACGCCGCAGCAGTTCCGGGTACTGACCATGGTTTGCGAGGGTTTGCTGAACAAGCAGATCGCCTACGAGCTGAGCGTCTCGGAGGCGACCATCAAGGCCCACGTCACCGCCATCTTCCGCAAGCTGGGCGTTCGCACCCGGACCCAGGCCGCATTGCTGCTGCAACAACTTGAATCGGTTTCAGCTAACTGAGCCTCGCGGCTTCACGCTTTTTTGACCCAGGCTGGACTAGCCTGCAGGCCTTTTCCAGGTGAATTGACTCACATGTCGCCATTCAAGGGCCAGACCGGCCTGAAACGCATCTTCAACGCCGCCGGCTATTCGCTGGACGGCCTGCGCGCCGCCTTCAAGGGCGAGGCTGCCTTCCGCCAACTGGTGCTGCTCAACGTGCTGCTGATCCCGACCGCCTTCTGGTTGCCGGTCAGCCGCGGCGAGCGTGCGATCCTGATCGCCGTGTGCCTGCTGGGGCTGATCGTCGAGTTGCTCAACTCGGCGGTCGAGGCTGCCATCGACCGCATCTCGCTGGAGCGTCACCCCTTGTCGAAAAACGCCAAGGACATGGGCAGTGCCGCGCAGTTGGTGGCAATGAGCATGGTGGCGCTGGTCTGGGGCGTGATCCTGCTCGGCTAGCGCTTAGGCGATGGCCGGCAGCACGATCTCGTCGCTGCGCTGCACTCCCTCAGTAAAGCTGCGGCACAGCTCGAGAAACTCACGCATGGCCGAGGTCTGGTACTTCTGCTTGTGCCAGATGAAGTAAAACTGCCGCAGCAGATCCAGCTCCGGTGTTTCCACCGCCACCAGGCTGCCGCGCCTGAAGGCGTCGCGCAGGGCCAGGCGCGAGATGCAGCCGATGCCCAGGCCCGACTCCACGGCGCGCTTGATTGCTTCGGTGTGCTCAAGCTCCAGACGGATATTCAGGTTGGCGCGTTGGTGGCGCATGGCCTGATCGAAGGTCAGGCGTGTGCCTGAGCCTTGTTCGCGCAAGATCCACGCCTCCTGGGACAAGGCCTCGATATTGGCGCGGCCGACCTTGGCCAGGGGGTGTTGCGGTGCGCAGAACACCACCAGTTCGTCCTCGACCCAGGGTTGCACCTCCAGGTCAGGATGGTTGCAGTCACCCTCGATAAGACCCAGGTCAATTTCGTAGTGGGCTACCTGTTGCACAATGTGCGCCGTATTCTGCACGTGCAGCTTGACCTGGCTTTCCGGGTGCACCTGCATGAAGCTGCCGATCAGCAGCGTTGCCAGGTAGTTGCCGATGGTCAGGGTGGCACCGACGGCGAGCGAGCCGAAGCCGGACTTGCCGTTGAGCAGGTCTTCGATTTCCTTGGCCTGGTCGAGCAGGGCTACTGCTTGGGGCAGCAACTGATGGCCCAGGGCGTTGAGGCTCAGGCGCTTGCCGGCGCGATCGAACAGCTGGCAGCTGGACTGGCGCTCCAGTTCGGTGATGGAAGTACTGGCCGCCGACTGCGAAAGGGCCAGTACATTGGCCGCTCGCGATACGCTTTGATGCTGGGCGACGGCGACGAAGACTTGAAGCTGGCGGAGAGTGAATCGCATATCTATATAACCGATAAGTCATATCTTGATAATTCAGTTAACAGATATTCTCGCTGCCCCTAAACTATCGCGCAACTGCGCGTCTTGCGCGCGCCGCGTTTTTCTTCAGGAGCCCCATTAGATGAGCAACATGAACCACGAACGTGTCCTCAGTGTGCATCACTGGAACGACACCCTGTTCAGCTTCAAGTGCACCCGCGATCCGGGCCTGCGCTTCGAGAACGGTCAGTTCGTGATGATCGGCCTGCAGCAGGAAAGCGGCCGTCCGCTCATGCGTGCCTATTCGATCGCTTCGCCGAACTGGGAAGAGCATCTGGAGTTCTTCAGCATCAAGGTGCCGGACGGTCCGCTGACCTCCCAGCTGCAGCACCTGAAGGAAGGCGACGAGATCATCATCAGCAAGAAACCGACCGGCACCCTGGTGCTGGACGACCTGAACCCAGGCAAGCACCTGTACCTGCTGAGCACCGGTACTGGCCTTGCGCCGTTCATGAGCGTGATCCAGGACCCGGAAACCTACGAGCGTTTTGAAAAGGTGATCCTGGTCCATGGCGTGCGCTACGTGAACGAAGTCGCCTACCGCGAGTTCATCACCGAGCACCTGCCACAGAATGAATTCTTCGGCGAAGCGGTGCGTGAGAAGCTGATCTACTACCCTACCGTGACCCGCGAGCCGTTCGAGAACCAGGGCCGTCTGACCGATCTGATGCGCAGCGGCAAGCTGTTCAGCGACATCGGCCTGCCACCGATCAACCCGCAGGACGATCGTGCGATGATCTGCGGCAGTCCGAGCATGCTCGACGAGACCAGCGAAGTACTCGACAGCTTCGGCCTGAAGATCTCTGCGCGTATGCGTGAGCCGGGTGATTACCTGATCGAGCGCGCATTCGTCGAGAAGTAAGGCGAATTGCGGCATAAAAAAACGCAGACTTGGGTCTGCGTTTTTTTATGTCTGGAAAGTGTGAATTCAGGCTTCGCGTGCAACCTCCAGCACCCGGATCACCTCCGGCTGCGGATAATGCCAGCGCACCTGCACATCCCAGAACTTCACTCCGTAGACCCGTTCCGGCGCTGGCACCTGATAGGCCGGGCGTGGATCCTGGGCCAGGCACTGTTCGATGAGTTCCACCAGTGGTTCTGCCAGGCGCAGAGCGTGCTCGTGGGCCTGGTGCAGGGCGCTATCGCTCCACTGCACGTTGATCGGCAGTGGCGCATCGCTGGCCATCTGGTTGATGGCATTGTCGATGCTGTCGGCGTAGGGCACGTAGGGTTTGATGTCGAGCACCGGCGTTCCGTCGAGCAGATCGATACCTGACAACAGCAGGCGCCCGGGCTCTACAGCTTCAAGGCGCACCACCGACTGGCCGATACCGTTGGGGCGATGGGTGGCACGCGTGGCGAACACGCCCATGCTCTTGTTGCCGCCCAGGCGCGGCGGGCGCACCTTCAGCCGGGGCTTTTCCTCCAGTGCTTGATGGAACAGGAACAGCAGCCACACGTGGCTGACCTGCTCCAGGCCCTGTACCGCGTCGCCCTGGTCGAACGGCGGCAGCAACTCCAGCACGCCGCGTGCCGCGGGCGCCAGGCGGGGCTGGCGGGGGATGGCGAACTTCTCCTTGAAGCAGGAGCGGACGATGCCGACCGGTGTGACGCTGTGCTGCATGATCGGCTCAGCCACGCACGCGAAGGGTCAGGCCCTTGAGGAAGTTGCGCAGCAGCTGGTCCTGGCAGGGGCGGTAGTTGTCATGGCCGACCTTGCGAAACAGCGCGCTGAGTTCGGGCTTGGACACCGGGAAATTGACCGATTTGAGGATCGCGTGCAGGTCGTCTTCCTTGAGTTCGAAAGCCACCCGCAGTTTCTTCAGCACGGTGTTGTTGGTCACCGGCAGCTCGACGGGCTGGGGCGCACGGTTGTCGTCCTTGCCACGGCGGTGGATCACCAGGCCATCGAGGAAATGCGCCATGACGCGCTCCGGGCAACGCACATAGCCGGCTTCGTCTTCCTTCTTGATATAGCCGGCAAGCACCACCGGGTTCACTTCAAGGCCGGACAGGGCGATGATTTCGGCCATCTTGGCGTCGTTCACCTTGAGCATGTAGCGCAGGCTGCGCAGGACATCGTTGTGGTTCATGTGACTCGAATCCTTTTCTGAGCCGCACCTTGCGGCGCGGCGGTATCGCTTAGAAGCGTTCGCTGCCGGACAGGTAGCGCCATTGGCCCAGGGGCAGCTTGCCCATCGACACGCCACCCAGGCGAATGCGGCGCATGCCGAGCAGTTCCAGGCGCAGGTAGGCGCAGATTTCGGAGATCTGCCCGGGCTGCGGGTTCTTCAGGGCCAGGCGCAGGTGAGTTTCGTTCTGCCAACTGGCTTTGGCCCGGGGCAGTTCCCGGTCATTGCGGGTCGCACCACGGGCCAGGCGCTCCAGGGCCTGGGGCGTGGTTTCGCCGCGCACCTCGAGGATGTACTCCTGCTCCAGACGGCGCAGGTCGGCGTCGATCTTGCGGGTGACACGCCAGTCCTGGGTGAATACCTGCAGGCCGCTGGCGCCGCGTTCGAGCGGTGCCGGTCTGCTCAGCCTGGTGAAATGGCCGTGCAAGGGGCGTGTGCCTTCGCGGTGGGCCTCGCTGAGGCTGGCCATGGTCATGCTGGCGCGGGCACTTTCGCTGTCGAGCCCGGCTGGCTGATTGAGCAGCAGCGTAACCGGCTCCAGGGTTTCGGCGCGAGCGCCGGGCAGCAGTTCCACACGCTGTGCTGCAACCTTGAACTGCGGTTGTTCGACCACCACGCCATCGACCGTGACCCAGCCCCCTTCGATGTACAGTTCGGCCTCGCGGCGTGAGCAGCCGAGCTGTTCGATGAGGCGTTTGGACAGGCGGACGGGTTCGGACATGAGCTGAGGGTTCGCAGGGCAGGGAAAGGTGCTTATTGTACCTGCCCGTGCCATGTTGCGGCTGTGAATCTGCGCTGTTCGGGCCATTTCAGGCGCGGCTGACGGGCCGTGCCTACCGCGGTGCGCGGATCAGTCGCATGTGCAGCAGTGGATAGGGTTGTCCGAGGCCATCGGTTTCCGAGCGTCCCGCCACTTCGAAGCCCTCGTGCAGGTAGAAACCCAGTGCCTGGGAGTTCTGTTCGTTGACGTCCAGGCGTTCGGCGTTGAGCTCCTCGATGGCATGGCGCAGCAGCCGCTTGCCAACCCCCAGGCCGCGATGTTCGGGGTCAACGAAGAGCATGTCGACACGACCGTTGGCGACACCGGCAAAGCCGAGGATCCTGCGTTGGGCGTCCCGGCAACAGATCAGCATCACGGCATCCAGGTAGCGGCGCAGCACGTGATCGCGCAGCAGCACGATATAGGCGTCAGGGAGAAAATCATGGGTGGCGCGCACCGACGCTTCCCAGATACGGACCAGTTCGGGGTAGTCGCTGTAGTGGGGGGTATGCAGCGTCAGGGGCAAGGACATTCTGTATTCCTCGGGTAGTGAGGAAAACATAGATGCTTGATGACAGTTTTGCGGAGTTTTTCTTCAAAGCTTGCCCCTTCGCGGCGTGTGGCCGCGAAGGGGCGGGGCTTGCGTCTCGATCAGACCGGTTCGGCCCACATGTCGTATTCGTCGGCATCGACAATACGGCAACGTACCTTGTCGCCCGGCTTGAAGCCGTGGTCACCGTCGATGAACACGCTGCCGTCGATTTCCGGCGCGTCGAAGAAGCTGCGGCCTACCGAACCCTGCTCCTCGACTTCGTCGATCAGTACCTCGATCTCCTTGCCGATACGCAGTTGCAGGCGTGCGCTGCTGATCGCCTGCTGGTGGGCCATGAAACGGTCCCAGCGATCCTGCTTGACGTCATCCGGGACTTCTTCCAGGCCCATGTCGTTGGCTGGGGCGCCTTCGACCGGCGAGTACTGGAAGCAGCCGACGCGGTCGAGCTGGGCTTCGGTCAGCCAGTCGAGCAGATACTGGAAGTCCTCTTCGGTCTCGCCGGGGAAGCCGACGATGAAGGTCGAGCGGATCACCAGTTCCGGGCACTGCTCGCGCCAGTTCTTGATGCGCGCGAGGGTACGGTCCTCGAAGGCCGGGCGTTTCATGGCCTTGAGCACCTTGGGGCTGGCGTGCTGGAACGGGATGTCCAGGTACGGCAGGATCTTGCCGGCGGCCATCAGCGGGATCACGTCATCGACGTTGGGGTAGGGGTAGACATAGTGCAGGCGCACCCAGGCGCCCAGGCTGCTCAGGGCTTCGCACAGCTCGAGCATGCGGGTCTTGACCGGGCGACCGTTCCAGAAGTCGGTCTTGTACTTGACGTCGACGCCATAGGCGCTGGTGTCCTGGGAAATCACCAGGATCTCCTTGACCCCAGCCTTGACCAGGCGCTCGGCCTCGCTCAGCACTTCGCCGACCGGACGGCTGACCAGCTTGCCGCGCATCGACGGGATGATGCAGAAGCTGCAACTGTGGTTGCAGCCTTCGGAAATCTTCAGGTAAGCGTAGTGGCGCGGGGTCAGCTTGACGCCCTGCGGCGGCACCAGGTCGATCAGCGGGTTGTGGTCCTGGCGCGGTGGCACCACTTCGTGCACGGCATTGACCACCTGCTCGTACTGCTGGGGGCCGGTGACCGACAGCACGCTGGGGTGCACGTCACGGATGGTGCCTTCCTCGACACCCATGCAGCCGGTGACGATGACCTTGCCGTTTTCCTTGATCGCTTCGCCGATCACTTCCAGCGACTCGGCCTTGGCACTGTCGATGAAGCCGCAGGTGTTGACCACCACCACGTCGGCGTCTTCGTAGGTCGGAACGACTTCATAGCCTTCCATGCGCAGTTGGGTGAGGATGCGCTCGGAGTCGACCAGGGCTTTTGGGCAGCCCAGGGAGACAAAGCCGACCTTCGGCGTGGCGGGAGTGGTGGACATGACTAACCTCGGTATTGAAACAGGTCGCGCCTGCCAGTGGCGGCGTGATCCGGGCGGGCGTTTTTGGCGCCTCTGATCAAAAAGTGCGCAATTCTAGCGAGCGCAAGGTCGCTTGACCAGCAGAAAAGCGACGAGCGCTGCGCTATGCTTCGCGCCGTTGTGTCCGGGTAGCAATGATAGCCGGATGACGACAGCGGTCCGGGCGCTGCGAGCATGCCGTCCGGTGCGAATACTATCGGCCCCGAAGGGCCGTCTGCGGGAGTGGTCGATGGTTCAGGCAAGCAGTCACGCCGAGGGCGGGCATGGGGCGGCACGCCCTTTGGGCCTGCTGGTGGCAGCTGTGGGGGTGGTCTATGGCGATATCGGCACCAGCCCGTTGTATACCCTTAAGGAAGTCTTTACCGGCGGTTATGGCGTACAGGTCGACCACGACGGGGTGCTGGGCATCCTGTCGCTGATTCTCTGGTCGCTGCTGTGGGTCGTGTCGTTCAAGTACGTGATGTTCATCCTGCGCGCCGACAACCAGGGCGAGGGCGGCACCATGGCGCTCACCGCGCTGGCGCGGCGTGCCACGGCGGGGCATCCGCGGCTGCGCATGCTGATGGTCGGCTGTGGGCTGGTCGGCGCCTCGCTGTTCTATGGCGACAGCATGATCACCCCGGCAGTCTCGGTGCTGTCGGCGGTCGAGGGCATGGGGCTGGCGTTCGATGGCATCGACCACTGGGTGGTGCCGATCTCGCTGGTAGTGCTGGTGGTACTGTTCCTGGTGCAGAAGCATGGCACCGAGAAGATCGGCAAGGCCTTTGGCCCGATCATGGTTGCCTGGTTCCTCGTGCTGGCTGCGCTCGGGGTGCATGGCATCCAGCAGAGCCCGGAAGTGCTCAAGGCGTTCAATCCCGGGTGGGCGTTGAACTTCTTCATCGTCCATCCCGGAATGGGCGTGGCGATTCTCGGTGCGGTGGTGCTTGCGCTGACCGGCGCCGAGGCGCTGTACGCCGATATGGGCCACTTCGGGCGCAAGCCGATCGCCCGTGCCTGGTTTGCCCTGGTGCTGCCAGCGTTGGTGCTCAACTACTTCGGCCAGGGCGCGATGCTGTTGCAAAACCCCGAGGCTGCGCGCAACCCCTTCTACCTGCTGGCACCAAGCTGGGCACTGCTGCCGCTGGTGGGGCTGGCGACCATGGCCACGGTGATTGCCTCCCAGGCGGTGATTTCCGGTGCCTTCTCCCTGACCCGCCAGGCCATCCAGCTGGGCTACGTGCCGCGCATGCAGATCCAGCACACCTCCAGTGACGAGCAGGGGCAGATCTACATCGGTGCAGTGAACTGGACCCTGATGGTCGGCGTCGTGCTGCTGGTGATTGGCTTCGAGTCTTCCGGTGCCCTGGCGGCGGCCTATGGGGTGGCGGTGACCGGCACCATGCTCATGACCACTATCCTGGTCGCCGCAGTGATGCTGCTGCTGTGGAAGTGGCCACCGGTGCTGGCAGTCCCGCTGCTGGTGGGGTTCCTGTTGGTGGACGGGCTGTTCTTCGCCGCCAACGTGCCGAAGATCGTGCAGGGTGGTGCTTTCCCGGTACTGGCGGGGATCGTCTTGTTCGTGCTGATGAGCACCTGGAAGCGTGGCAAGCAGATTCTCGTCGAGCGTATCGATGAGGGGGGCCTGCCGTTGCCGGTGTTCATCAGCAGCATTCGTGTGCAGCCACCGCATCGTGTCGAGGGGACAGCAGTGTTCCTCACGGCGCGTGCCGATGCGGTGCCCCATGCGTTGTTGCACAACATGCTGCACAACCAGGTGCTGCACAGCCAGGTCGTACTGTTGACGGTGGTCAGCGAGGATCGGCCGCGGGTGCCGGAGTCGGAGCGTTTCGAGGTCGAGGCCTATGGCGACGGGTTCTTCCGCGTATTGCTGCACTTTGGCTTCATGGATGAACCGGACGTACCCGCGGCACTGCGGCTGTGCCATCTGGAAGAGCTGGATTTCAGCCCCATGCGCACCACCTACTTCCTCAGCCGCGAGACGGTGATCGCCTCGCGCCTGGAAGGCATGTCGCGCTGGCGCGGGAACCTGTTCGCGTTCCTGCTGAAGAATGCCAACGGCAACCTGCGCTTCTTCAACCTGCCGCTGAACCGAGTGATCGAGCTGGGAACCCAGGTCGAGATCTGACTCAAATAACAAGGGCCGCATCGCGGCCCTTGTTGTTCTTACTGCTCTGCGACGTTCGACTTGCCCTGACGGGTTTCGATCTCGCCGATCAGGCGCTTGGCCAGCGCCGGGTAGTTCTCGTCGAAGTGATGGCCGCCTGGCAGCTTCATGCGCTCGCCGACGGCCGTCTTGTCGGTGCAGCCGCTCTCGTCGGTTTCTTCTACACCATAGATGCACACCACCTTGGCGGCAGGCAGCTTGGCCATCTCCGGCCCGGTCGGGGCCTCCTGGCCTTCCTTGCCCAGCCAGCCTTCCACTTCGATCTCGAAGCTGCCACTGCGGGCGAAGGCCAGCAGGATCACCGCGTCGATGCGCTTCTGGTCGGCTTCCGGCAGGCGATTGTAGATGGCCGGCAGGACATCGGCACCGAACGAATAGCCGGTCAGCACGAAGCGCTTGGTGCCCCATTTCTGACGATAGTGCTGCATCAGTTCCGACAGGTCGGCAGCGCTCTGTTCAGGCGTCTTGTGCTGCCAGTAGTAGCGCAGGGTGTCGATGCCGACCACCGGGTAGCCGAGCTTGGCCATCTCGCCCGCCACGTCGCGGTCCAGGTCGCGCCAGCCGCCGTCACCGGAGAGGAACAGGGTGACGGTGTCGGTGGTCTGGCCGGCTGGCACTTCCACCACGGGAATCGCCAGGGCGTTACCGTCGCGACCGACCAGGGCCTGGGTCAGTTGGGCCTTGAGCACCTGCGGCAGGTGAATGTCATAGTCGCTGATGCTGGTTTCGGCGTTGGCCTGGTCGCGCACGAAGGCAGCGCTGGCATCGTCGGGGTTGTCGTTCCAGGCTACGTTCCAATGACCGTGGGCAGCGGTTTTGGGCAGCTCGACCTTGCAGTCTGGCTGTTCGAGGTTGAAGTCGACCGAGATGGCCCGGGCCTTGTCGTCGTTCTGCCCGGCCAGCCAGCGCCAGGCCTGCGAGGCGCCTGGCCCGATGCCGGCAACCAGGGTCGGCTTGCCGGAGAGCTTGCCCATGGCCTGGTCCAGCGCCACCTGCTGCTTGCTGCAGTCGCCGGTCGGCAGGATCACCTGCACCAGTTGAGCCTCACCGGCCTGGCTGAGGTCCAGCAGTTGCTTGTCGGTCAGTGCCTGGTCATGGGGCACGCCAACTGCCACCAGGGTCTTGGCGCGTACGCCGGGTGTGACCCGGGTCAGGTTACTGCCATCGTCCAGGGTGAAGTGCTCGATACGGGCTTCGGGGGCAGGGCGGGTCCACAGCCAGAAGGCCCCACCGCCAGCCAGCACGGCGAGCAGCAGGGGGATCAGCAGGTACAACCAGTAACGTCGAGTCATCAGCGTTTCACCAATCCAGTCAGGCCGCCAGCAATCAGGGCGGCAGTATCAGCCAGTGCAACCAGGGGGTCCAGCCCGGCTGGCACAGCCATGTAACGGGGTTCCCAGTCCGGCTGGAACTTGTCCTTGAAGCGCCGCAGGCCCTGGAAGTTGTAGAGCTGCTCGCCGCGCTGGAACACCATCGAGCCCAAGCGTTGGGTCAGCGGTGCGCCGCGACGCGGTTGCAGGCCGGAAAGCGGCACCATGCCCAGGCTGAAGCGGGCATAGTCGTGGCTTTTGTAATGCAGGATGAGGCCGAGCATCATGAATTCCATGGTCAGCTTCGGTGCCTCGGGGTGTGCGCGCATCAGGTCCAGGCTGGCCAGTTCGTTGCTGTGGGTTTCCAGCAGGTTGGCGAAGGCCACCGGACGGCCCTGGAAGCGGATCAGTGCGATACGGAAATGTTGCAGGTACTCCGGGCTGAAGCGGCCCAACGAGAAACCTTTTTCGCGCACGTTCTTGCCGGCCAGCCAGGCGTCGGAGATTTCCCGGAGCTCTTGCAAGGGCGCATGCCCGGGTTCGTGGACTTCCAGGGTCAGGCCGTCACGGCCGCCGCGGTTCCAGGTGTAGCGCAGGTCCTTCATCTCCTTGCCCTTGGCTTCGAGGTCGAAGCGGCGCAGGTCGACCCGCGCCTCTTCGCCAAGCTTGATCGCGGTCAGGCCGATGTCCATGTAGAACGGCAGGTTTTCCGCGCGCACCTGGTAGAACACCGGGCGGGCATGGTGCAGGTCGCAGAGGTCGCGGAACTGCCAGATCATCTCGGCACGCTCCTGTGCCGGGCCGATCGGGTCGTACAAGGCGACCAGGCTGCGGCCGCGACGGGCATACATGAGGAAGGCGTTGTCGTTGGGGTGGAACAGCAGCGCCTTGTCACCGGTCAGGGCCAGGCCACCGTCGGGCTGATCGGACGCCAGCAGAATGCGGTTGGCGCGCTGCAGTTCGTCTTCGCTCGGCAGGTGAATCACCGGGCGCGCGGTGCGCAGCAGCCAGGTCAGGGCGACGATCACCAGCAGTACTGCACTGCCCAGTGCAGCGCGCAGGCCGCGCGGAGCATCGGCGTCGAGGGTGAATTGCCACCACAGTTTGTGGCTGTAGGGGACGTCCTGATAGGCGAACAGCAGCAGCCATACCGAGGCACCGACCACGCAAGCGCTGGCTACCAGGTAGATCGGCGAGAACGGCAGCTCCAGCAGGCGGCTGGGGCGATAGAACGAGCGCCGGAACAGGGCCAGCAGGGCGGTGGTGAAGATCATCATCGACGCCTCTTCCCAGTCGAAGCCCTTGAGCAGCGACAGCAGTGCGCCCGTCAGCAGCAACACCGTGGTCAGCAGCCAGGCCGCCGACAGGCGGCGACGCAGGCCCTGTGCCAGCAGCAGGCAGAGGACGCCGATCAGGCTTGCGCCGAAGTGCGAGGCGTCGATCAGGCGATGCGGGATGAGAAAGCCCATGTGCTCCAGGCGGCTGTCGATCTCCGGGGTCACGCCGGAAAACAACAGCACCACGCCGGACAGAAACACCAGGATCGCCAGCACGGGAGCGGCGAGCCCGGACGCTGCCTTGATCGCCTGTTGGGCGAACAGCAGGCGGCGGGCTTCGTTGACCAACAGCAGAACGCAGGCCACCAGCAACGGCAGCACGACGTAGATCAGGCGATACAGCAGCAGCGCCGCGGCCAGTGGGGCGGCGCCCAGTTCGTTGGCGAAGGCCGCGAGGAGGATCGCTTCGAACACACCGACACCGCCGGGCACATGGCTGAGTACACCCGCCGCGAGGGCCAGCAGGTAGACCAGAACGAAAGCACCGAATGGCGGGGCTTCGGGCAACAGCAGGTAAAGCACCGTGGCGGCGGCGGCAACGTCCAGTGCGGTGATGACCAGTTGCAGGGCGGTCAGGCGTGCACTGGGCAGGCGCAGGGTGCGGCGTCCGACCTGCACCAGCAGATGGTCGGCCAGGGGCTGCTCGGCAGCGCGGCGACGATAGAGCCCCACCGCCAGGACGGCGCAGGCCAGCAACACCGCGGTGGCGATGCTGCCCAGCAGTACCGGGGACATACGCAATGCGGTGGAGGCCGAGGTGAGGTCGCTCAAGGTGGCCACTGCTGCCAGCGGAGGCAGTGCGCAGCCTAGGGAGAGACTGGCGAACACGGTCATCCGTGCGACTTCCGCAGCCCCCAGCCCCTTGCGCGCGTACAGGCGATAGCGCACCGAGCCACCGGAGAGCATTGACAGCCCGATGGCATTGCCGATGGCGAATGCACTGAAACCGCCCAGCATCAGGGTGCGGGGTGGTAGCTTGACGCCTGCATAGCGGGCCGCGGACCACTCGTACCCCAGCAGGGTCACGAAGCCTGCCACAGTGGCCAGTAACGCACCTAGCAGCGCCTGCTTGGGCACGCTGAGCATGGCGTCATGCAAGGCATAGATGTCCAACTCGCTCAGCAGGTGTCGGCAGGCGATCAGCGCCATGGCGAACAACAACAGGGTTATCGCCAGGCCGATAGGCTGGCGGTATTTGCTGAGGCGTTCGAGCCACGGCAGACGCTGTGCTGCCGCAGGCAGGGCAGCAGTGATAGGGGCCTGGGAGTCTGGAGAGCGGGAGGTCATGAAATACCTCGTGCGGCGAGCGCGAGGGGGAGGAGACGTGCGGCCAAGTGAAAGTCCCTTTGGAAAACGTGTCCAGATAGTACTCCGGGTGGAGTAGGTTTATCCGTTTCAGGTTAGTTAAAGTTAGTTCATTGAGGTGCCAGACAAATGGCAAAGCGCGTACGACAGGTTTTTTCCAGGGACAAACGCAACAAGCCCCGCACTATCCTGGGATAGGCGGGGCCTGTTCTGACGAATATGGTTGCGGGAGCCGGATTTGAACCGACGACCTTCGGGTTATGAGCCCGACGAGCTACCAGGCTGCTCCATCCCGCGTCAGTGGTGCGCATTCTACGGATTAACGATTGAGTGTCAAGTGTTAATCGTTGATTTTTTTCGAGTTTTTTCGAGGGCAAAGAAAAAGGCCACTGTGTGAACAGTGGCCTCTTCTCGAATCTGGTTGCGGGAGCCGGATTTGAACCGACGACCTTCGGGTTATGAGCCCGACGAGCTACCAGGCTGCTCCATCCCGCGCCTGTGGAAACGAATTCTACGCAGATCCTTCAGCGAGTCAAGCGTTATTTTCAAAAAACCTTTTTTGTTCAATCCCTTAGCGTCGCTGGAATAGTCTTGGCCTCAGCCACGACGCGGGTTGTGGCGTGTTTTGAGTGGCAGGCGGTGATAATGCCGATCATCCTGGCAGCGGTGCAGCAGGGCTGACGAATATCGGGTGTCGTGCTGTAATATCTGTATGAATTTACAGTGCTGACGGTCATCCATGTCCCTGCGCAAGATCATCCACATTGATTGTGACTGTTTTTATGCCGCGATCGAGATGCGTGACGACCCCCGGCTGGCGGGGCGACCGATGGCTGTGGGCGGTCAGCCCGGCCAGCGTGGGGTGATCGCCACCTGCAACTATGAAGCGAGGGCCTATGGGGTGCGCTCGGCGATGTCGTCGGGCCATGCCATGAAACTGTGCCCGGACCTGTTGATCGTCAAGCCGCGCTTCGAGGCCTATCGCGAGGCCTCGCGGGAAATCCACACGATCTTTCGCGACTACACCGACCTGATCGAGCCCTTGTCGCTGGATGAGGCCTATCTGGATGTGACAGACAGTCAATGGTTCTCCGGCAGCGCCACGCGTATTGCCGAGGATATTCGCCGGCGCGTCGCACAGACCTTGCACATCACCGTTTCCGCTGGAGTCGCGCCAAACAAGTTCCTGGCCAAGATCGCCAGCGACTGGCGCAAGCCCAATGGATTGTTCGTGGTCAGGCCCGATCAGGTCGATGAGTTCGTTGCCGCACTGCCGGTGGCGCGCCTGCATGGGGTGGGCAAGGTGACTGCCGACAAGCTTTCAAGGCTTGGTATCGACACCTGCCAGTCGTTGCGCGAGTGGTCGCGCCTGAGCCTGGTGCGTGAGTTCGGTAGTTTCGGTGGGCGGCTGTGGGGGCTCGCCCATGGCATCGACGAACGAATCGTACAGACCGACAGCCGGCGTCAGTCGGTCAGTGTCGAGAACACCTACGACAACGATCTGCCTGATCTGGCCAGTTGCCTGGAAAAGATTCCTGAGCTGCTCAACAGTCTCAATGAACGAATTGCGCGGATGGACAGCAGTTATAAGCCGGACAAGCCTTTCGTCAAGGTCAAGTTCCATGACTTCAGCCAGACCACGCTGGAACAAGCAGGGGCGGGCAGGGACTTGGAAAGCTACCGGCAGTTGCTCAGTCAGGCCTTTGCTCGTGGCGCCAAGCCGGTGAGATTGCTGGGGGTAGGGGTAAGGTTGCGGGATCTGCGCGGAGCGCATGAGCAGTTGGAGCTGTTTCCTGCTCAATAAAGGAAAGGGGCGCATTGCGCCCCTTTCTTTTTACCGCTCGCCAGGGTCAGCGACCAATCGGCCGGTTTCCTTGGTCAGCGTCTTGAGAAACTCCTGCTGCAGTTCCGGATCGTTGCGTGTCAGCTCGATCAGGCTCTGCTCCAGCTCGCTGGCTTCCTCCTCAAGGCCCAGCTCCGAGAGGCGCTTGACCCGATGCACCCACTGGCCGACGTCATCGTCCTCAAGGTCGTCGAAGATCAATTCGTGGGCTTCCAGCAGCTTGTTGCGCAGGTTGCCGCTCACCAGCAGGCTGGCATCGCCACGGATGCCGTTGTCCTCATCGATCGCTGCCAGGTGCAGGGTGCCGATGTGGTTGAGGTTCTGCTCCGAGAACGGGCTGTCGAGCAGGTTCAGGCGCAGCACGCCAAGCTTGTCGGTGGTCAGCTCGTGGGTCATCTTGCCGGCCTTGACCTCGACCAGGCGTTCGCTCCACGGCAGGCTGGTGAACTCCTCGCGCTTGTCCTTCTGGATCTCGCTGATGCCTGCGAGGTTCTGCTGCGCGCGACCGTTGGACTGCACGTTCATGAACGGGTTGAGCCCGGCCAGACCGTAGCTCAGCCAGTCGTGGGTCATGCTCTGCGGCAGGCTGTCGAAGGTGATCACGTTGACCACGTTGGCGCCGATGCCCGCGACCACCGCCACCGCACCCAGTGGGATCTCGTAGATCTCCCGCCAAGGCTGGTAGGGCGTGTAGCGGTCATAGCGCCGTGTGACTTCGAATTCGGTGACCTCGAAACGTCGCTGTTCATTGATGCGAACACGTCGTTGCGGAAGCTCCATCACCTTGGGCTCGCCGACGTCGATCTGCAGACTGTGCTCGAGCAACTTGCGCTCGACACGTTCCTCGTGCTCGCTGCGCTGGGACATCTGGTTGGCGCAGCCGCTGAGGAACAGGGCGCCGCAGAGCGCGGCGCCCCCCAGGGTAAAGGTACTTCGCTTGGACATGTTCACTCGTGCATTGGTGGTCAGCGGCGGATGCGGGCCTGCAGGAAGGTCAGCACTTCGTTGAGCGGCAGAGGCTGGGCATCCTGCTCGGTGCGGTGCTTGTACTCCAGGTTGCCTTCGGCCAGGCCGCGGTCGCTGACGACGATACGGTGCGGGATGCCGATCAGTTCCATGTCGGCGAACTTGATGCCGGGGCTGGTCTTCTTGTCACGGTCGTCCAGCAGCACTTCGTAGCCTGCGGCGGTCAGCTCGGCGTAGAGCTTGTCGGTTGCCTCGCGCACGGGGTCGGTCTCGTAGCGCAATGGTACGAGGGCGATCTGGAAGGGTGCCAGGGCGTCGTTCCAGATGATGCCCTTGTCGTCATGGCTCTGCTCGATGGCGGCGGCAACCACACGGGATACGCCGATACCGTAGCAGCCCATGGACAGCACTACCGGCTTGCCGTTCTCGCCCAGTACCTGGCACTTGAGCGCTTCGCTGTACTTGGTGCCGAGCTGGAAGATGTGGCCCACCTCGATGCCGCGCTTGATGACCAGCGTGCCCTGGCCGTCTGGGCTCGGATCGCCGGCGACGACGTTGCGCAGGTCGGCGACCTGTGGCACCGGCAGGTCACGCTCCCAGTTCACGCCGAAGTAGTGCTTGTCGTCGATGTTGGCGCCGATGCCGAAGTCGCTCATCAGGGCGACCGAGCGGTCGATGACGCATTCCAGCGGCAGGTTCAGCGGGCCGAGCGAGCCAGCACCGGCACCGATGGCTGCGCGCAGCTCGGCGTCGCTGGCCATGACCAGCGGGTCGGCAACCTGCTCCAGCTTGGCGGCCTTGATTTCGTTCAGCTCGTGGTCGCCACGTACGATCAGGGCGACCAGCTTGCCTTCCTCGGCGCCGTGCACGATCAGGGTCTTGACGGTCTTCTCGATCGCCAGGCCGTGGTTCTCGACCAGTTCGGCGATGGTCTTGGCGTTTGGCGTGTCGACCAGGCGCAGTTCTTCGGTTGGCGCCGGACGCACGGTTTCCCGTGGAATCGCTTCGGCTTTCTCGATGTTGGCGGCGTAGTCGGAGGTGTCGCTGAAGATCACGTCGTCTTCGCCGGAAGAGGCCAGGACGTGGAATTCGTGGGAGTAGCTGCCACCGATCGAGCCGGTATCGGCCTGCACCGGACGGAAGTCCAGGCCCAGGCGGGTAAAGACGTTGGAGTACGCCTGGTGCATGCGGTCGTAGGTTTCCTGCAGGGAAGCCTGGTCGGCATGGAAGGAGTAGGCGTCCTTCATGATGAACTCGCGGCCGCGCATCAGGCCGAAGCGCGGACGGATCTCGTCACGGAACTTGGTCTGGATCTGGTACATGTTCAGCGGCAGCTGTTTATAGCTGGACAGCTCGTTGCGTGCCAGGTCGGTGATCACTTCTTCGTGAGTCGGGCCGACGCAGAAATCGCGGTCATGGCGATCCTTCAGGCGCAGTAGCTCAGGGCCGTATTGCTCCCAGCGCCCGGATTCCTGCCACAACTCTGCTGGCTGGATGCTTGGCATCAGTACTTCAAGGGCACCGGCGGCGTTCATTTCTTCGCGCACCACGTTCTCGACCTTGCGCATGACTCGCAGGCCCATTGGCAGCCAGGTGTACAGGCCGGAGGCCAGCTTGCGGATCATGCCGGCGCGCAGCATCAGCTGGTGGCTGATGACAACGGCGTCTGCCGGGGTTTCTTTCTGGGTGGCGAGCAAATATTGACTGGTGCGCATGGGAAGCCGTGTCGATTGCCTGAATGTTTGAAATGACCCCGCATTGTACGGGGGCGAGACGAAAGCGTACAGGATGCCCCAGGGCGCTCGGCTTGTCAGCCAAGAAAAAGCCCGGCAGATGCCGGGCTTCTTCAGGTGCGGGGCATTGCAAGCCGGGGCTTACAGGATGCTCAGCGGGTACTCCACGATCAGACGCAGTTCGTCGATCGATGCGGAGCCGTAGTAGACGCCGTCGCTGGAGCGGTAGGTTGCTTGGCGTACGCGGAAGCTCAGGTCTTTCGCAGGACCTTCCTGCAGGACGTACTTGACGTCGATGTCGCGTTCCCATTCCTTGCCGTTGGTGGTGCCTTCGACGTGAGCACCGGTACCACGGGCGTAGCGGGTCATGAAGGTCAGGCCCGGAATGCCGTACTCGGCGAAGTTCAGGTCGTAGCGAGCCTGCCAGGACTTCTCGCCTTCGGCGTTGAAGTCGGAGCGGGCGATGGAGTTGGCGAGGAAGATGGTGCCGCCGCCGTCTACGCCGTAGGCGTAGTCGCCGTCACCGGTGACCTTCTGGTAGGCCAGGGTGAAGGTGTGAGCGCCAACGTTGTAGGCGCCGGACAGGCTGAATGCACGGTTGTCCAGTTTGTCGCCATCGAAGGCGCGTACCTTGCCTTCGCCATCGCTCTTGGTGTCATAGATGTTGAAGTCGAACACCAGGCCTTGTTTGTCGGACAGCGGCAGTGCCCAGTTGACGTTGGCGTAGTATTTACGCCAGTAGTCTTCGACTTTGGAATAGTAGAGGCTGGTGCTCAGACCGTCGGTCACGGCATAGGTGCCACCGAAGACGTTGGCTTCGGTCAGGCCTGGGTTCTTGATGCCGAGGTTGTTGCGACCGCCGATGCTGTCCTTGTAGCTCTGGGCTTGTGCGTCCAGACGGGTGAAGTGACCGGCGTTCAGCTCCAGGCCTTCGATTTCCTTGCTGGTCAGCAGGAAGCCTTCGGCGGCTTCCGGCAGCAGGCGGCTATCGTCAGTGGCGAAAACTGGCAGCGAGGTGAACTGGCCGCCGAACTTGAGGACGGTGTTCGAGATGCGTGCTTTGACGGCACCGTAGCCTTTCGAATAGGAATCTTCCGGGCGACCTTCGGAGTCGACAGGGAACAGGCCGGTGTTGGTGGTGCCACGACCGCCGTCGAGCTTGATGCCCAGCAGGCCGATGGCGTCGACGCCGACACCAACGGTGCCCTGGGTGAAGCCGGATTCGAAAGTGCCAATGAAGCCTTGGCCCCACTCGGCGCGACGGCTCTGTTCGTCGCTTGGGTTGTTGCGGAAGTCACGGCTGAAATACAGGTTACGCAGCTTCACGTTGAGCTTGCTGTCGTCGACGAACCCTTTGGATTCATCCTGCGACGACGCAACTGCCAGTCCGGAAGTCCCCGCTGCAACAGCCAGGGCGATCATGCTCCACTTCATCACGCGCATCGTGATTTGCTCCTTTGGTTTTAGGAAGAGTACCGCTGCGCCCAAGTGTTTTAGTTATATGGGGCAGCTCTTTCTTTTTATGTCGGCGAAAATGTATATCACGCTGACTGTACTTGGCGACATGAAAAACGGAACCTTTCGGTAAGTTTACGGTCGTGTCGCTTTTGGCTATTTCCATGTCGCAAATCACGTCCCGCTACAGGCGGGCCGTACACCCCAGCGCTGCTTCAAAGCCGTCACGATTCCGTAAAGAACACGTGCCTGCTCGAAGCTCCCTGGTGAATCCCTTGTCGCTGTTGTTATTTGTCGCGTTCACCGGCTAATGCAGGTGCCGTGCCGACTTGGCGTAAAAAGAATGCAACAAGCGTGCACAAAAACGATCAGCGTTGATGAATTTTTCACAAATGCTCTCAAAACGTCCTGAAACCTCCGGAAACACGGGGTTCAGGTTGTCTGATGGTATTCCTCGATGTTGATTATCGTTTGCAAAATAAAGCTGGCTTGAAAGTCAAGGTGTTACCGCTGACTGTTGATGCTGAGTAGTTTGTACCGAGGTGGTGTGACAGGCGTATTTTTCGTTGCTTCATTTTGGTGCGAAAAGTAGCGCAGTGTTACCGCTTGTGGCACGTACGTCTCGTTCGGGGTGCCAGGCAAGGCGGTGGGTCGTGTCCTGGGCTCTGCAAGCAAGGTATCCTTGCGCTCTGCCCGCGTTCGAGTCGGGTCGTGTCAGTCGATGGAGGTTTGCCGTGTTTGTCCTGGATTCGCGTCTGCAGCAGGATTCCCTGGTGCTGGGGGATTTCCCGTTGTCCCGTCTTTTGCTGAGCAAGGATGCCAACTATCCCTGGTTCATTCTGGTGCCGCGCCGTGCTGATGTCAGTGAGCTCTTTGATCTGGATCTGGCCGACCAGCAGCAATTGTGGAAAGAGACCACTTTGCTCGCCGAGGCGCTCAAGGGTGAGTTCACGGCGGACAAGATGAATGTCGCCACGCTGGGCAATGTCGTCAGTCAGTTGCATATGCACGTGGTGGTGCGTCATCGCAGCGATGCGGCGTGGCCTGCGCCAGTGTGGGGCAAGGTGCCTGCGCTCGGCTACGCGCACGGGCAGGTCGATGCAATCCGCCAGCGCCTGCGTGGGTTGGCGCTTGAAGGTTTCGAGGAGGCCTGAGCCATGTCACTGGAAGCGAGAATCGTCGAGCTGGAGATGCGTCAGGCGTTTCAGGATGACACCCTTCAGGCGCTCAGCGACGAAGTGGCCGGTCAGAACCGGGTGATCGAGCGCCTGCAGTTGCAGATCGCCGAACTGATCAAGCGTCATGAAGAGATGGTCGGCCAATACGAGGCCGGAGGGGAGGAGCCTCCACCACCTCATTATTGAGGTGATGGAGGCGAGTGATCAGCGGCGTGAAACCGCGACCACGTCTTCGGCCTGCAGGCCTTTGTCGCGGTGCATTACCGAAAACTCCACGCGCTGGCCTTCCACCAGGACGCGATGGCCTTCGCCGCGGATGGCGCGAAAGTGCACGAAGATGTCATCGCCGGAGTCGCGGGAGATGAATCCGAAGCCTTTCGAGGTATTGAACCACTTCACGGTGCCGGTATCGCGCTTGCTGGCATCTTGCTGGCCCACCTGACTGGCTCGTGATTTGCGACCGCTGCGGGCGAAGCCGGCAGCCAGGTGCAGGGCCGTTGCCAGTGCCGCGCAGAGCAAGGCCGACAAGCTGCCGAGCTCTGGGCGGGCGAGGACGGTGATGGTTTGCAGGATCACCGCCAGCACCAGGAGTGCGCTGGCCAGATGTTGCAATTGCTGGCGCGCGCCGCGGTAGTAAAGCGGTACCACCGGTGCGAGGACCAGGTTGAGCAGGCCCAGGAATACCAGGTAGGCCGCTTCGGGTTGTTGCAGGAAGGGTGTGGCGTCGGTTCTGAGGCTGGGTATGAACGACAGCAGCAAAGCCGCAACGCCCGTCACCAGATGGACGATCTTGAACATTGGGTTGGCTCACATATATGGATAAGGCCGATCACGGAAGAGCTGGCAGCACGGTGCGCATGAGGTGTAGAGCGCGATCACGTGACTGTTCAGCCTATGCACCCGGCATTGTCAGTCCGCACGGGTGGCACCCTGCCTATTTAACAGCAAAGCCGGGGGCTTCTCAAACCGCAGGGGTGGTCGGGCGATGTGTTGCCTTGTGTCACATGCAGCTGCCTGCAAGTCTTGGTACAGTGTTTTCGCCCGCTTGATCGTCAAGCTTTATGGAAAGGGGAGATTCATGGCAATCGATATCGGTATCAGCGAAGAAGATCGCAAGTCCATCGTCGAAGGGTTGTCCCGCCTGCTGTCGGACACCTATGTGCTGTATCTGAAAACCCACAACTTCCACTGGAACGTCACCGGTCCGTCGTTCCGAACCCTGCACCTGATGTTCGAGGAGCAGTACAACGAGTTGGCCCTGGCGGTCGATTCGATCGCCGAACGTATTCGCGCGCTGGGGTTCCCGGCGCCGGGTTCCTATGCATTCTATGCGCGTCACTCCTCGATCAAGGAGGAAGAAGGGGTGCCTGCTGCCGATGAGATGATCCGCCAGCTGGTCCAGGGGCAAGAAGCGGTGGTGCGCACGGCGCGCAGCATCTTCCCGGTGGTGGACAAGGTCAGTGACGAGCCGACCGCCGACCTGCTCACCCAGCGCATGCAGGTGCACGAAAAGACCGCCTGGATGCTGCGAGTGCTGCTCGACGGCAAATAATGATGCGCTGGCCTGCGGCCAGACTTGTTCATAGAGCCCGGTATCGCCTAGCGATGCCGGGCTTTTTCATTATGGGGAAACCCTTGCTGCTGCTCTGCAACGCCGGAACGGCGCTTCATTGAAACACCCTGAGGCTTCTTGCGCAGGGCGTGAAGTGATCGGCAATAGGGAGCAGCACCATGGCGCAAGCAAACAGGCACGGCGGTTGGCCAGGCAGGGATTGTCATGATCCGTTCAGAGGTGATTTCGACATGTTGCAGATCGTACCGGTCTCGCGGTCGGTAAGGCTCAATGGGTTTGCCACTTGCCTTCGGCTCGAGGCGGTCTACTGGCGTATTCTGGAGCGTATCGCCGAGGCCAATCACTGTTCGGTGAGCGCTGTGCTGTCCTACGTTGATCGGGAGGTGCACCTGCGCCAGGGAGGGGTGCGTAATTTCAGTGGGCTGATTCGGGTCATCTGTGTGGCCTGGTTACTTGATCCGCCAAGTGCGCGCTGATCGCCGGGCGGGCTGCACAGCACTCCTTAACCATATATAATCCCGCTTTTTGCTGCCCCGGCAGCCAGCGTTGTGGTTGACGAGAGACTTCCATGCCCCTTTATGACTATCAATGTGCTTCCTGCGACCACCGCATGGAGGTGTTGCAGAAAATCAGCGCCGCGCCATTGACCGATTGTCCGGCATGCCAGGCGCCGGCCCTGAAAAAACTGTTGTCGGTACCCGGCTTTCGCCTGAGTGGCAATGGCTGGTACGAGACCGACTTCAAGACCGGGGCTAAGAAGAACCTGGCCGGCGACAAGGCCGACTGAGTTGAATTGCAGCGACAGGGTCTTGCACTATTAGCCCTCAGGGCGGACAAGACCTCCACCGAATACACGAATCACGAGAAGCGAAACCACGATCATGATGCGCAGCCATTATTGCGGCCAACTGAACGAGAGCCTGGACGGCCAGGAAGTCACCCTTTGCGGCTGGGTCCATCGTCGTCGCGACCACGGCGGGGTGATCTTCCTCGACATCCGTGACCGCGAAGGCATGGCCCAGGTCGTGTTCGATCCGGATCGCGCCGAAACCTTCGCCGCTGCCGACCGCGTGCGCAGCGAATACGTGGTGCAGATCACCGGCAAGGTGCGCAAGCGCCCGGACGGGGCGGTGAACGCGAACATGGCCTCCGGTGCCATCGAGATCCTCGGCTACCAGCTGAACGTGCTCAACGAAGCTGAAACCCCGCCATTCCCGCTGAACGAATACTCTGACGTCGGCGAAGAAACCCGCCTGCGCTATCGTTTCATCGACCTGCGTCGCCCGGAAATGGCCGACAAGCTGCGTCTGCGTTCGCGCATCACCAGCAGCATCCGCCGCTTCCTCGACGAGAACGGCTTCCTCGACGTCGAAACGCCGATCCTGACCCGTGCCACTCCGGAAGGCGCGCGCGACTACCTGGTGCCGAGCCGCACCCACGCAGGCAGCTTCTTCGCCCTGCCGCAGTCGCCCCAGCTGTTCAAGCAACTGCTGATGGTGGCCGGCTTCGACCGCTACTACCAGATTGCCAAGTGCTTCCGTGACGAAGACCTGCGCGCTGACCGCCAGCCGGAATTCACCCAGATCGACATCGAGACCAGCTTCCTCGACGAGTCCGAGATCATGGGCCTCACCGAGAGCATGATCCGCAAGCTGTTCAAGGAAGTGCTCGACCTCGAGTTCGGCGACTTCCCGCACATGACCTTCGAGGAAGCCATGCGTCGTTATGGCTCCGACAAGCCGGACCTGCGCATCCCGCTGGAACTGGTCGATGTTGCCGACCAGCTCAAGGACGTCGACTTCAAGGTCTTCGCAGGCCCTGCCAACGATCCGAAGTGCCGCGTCACTGCCCTGCGCCTGCCGGGTGGCGCTGCCATGCCGCGCAGCAAGATCGACGAGTACACCAAGTTCGTCGGCATCTACGGTGCCAAAGGCCTGGCGTACATCAAGGTCAACGAGCGCGCCAAGGGCGTCGAGGGCCTGCAGTCGCCGATCGTCAAGAACATCCCTGAGGCCAACCTCAACGTGATCCTCGATCGCGTCGGCGCGGTCGATGGCGACATCGTGTTCTTCGGTGCCGACAAGTTCAAGGTCGTCAGCGAGGCCCTGGGCGCGCTGCGTATCAAGCTGGGTCACGACTTCAACCTGCTCACCTGCGAGTGGGCACCGATGTGGGTCGTCGACTTTCCGATGTTCGAGGAGAACGAAGACGGCAGCTTCACCGCGCTGCACCACCCGTTCACTGCGCCCAAGTGCACCCCTGAAGAGCTGGAGGCCAACCCGGCCACCGCCTTGTCGCGTGCCTACGACATGGTGCTCAACGGCACCGAGCTGGGTGGCGGTTCGATCCGTATCCATCGCAAAGAGATGCAGCAGGCCGTCTTCCGCCTGTTGGGTATCGAGGCGGCGGAACAGGAAGAGAAGTTCGGCTTCCTGCTCGACGCCCTGAAGTTCGGCGCCCCGCCACACGGTGGCCTGGCCTTCGGCCTGGATCGCCTGGTCATGCTGATGACTGGCGCCCAGTCGATTCGCGAAGTGATCGCGTTCCCGAAAACCCAGAGCGCTGCGTGCGTCATGACCCAGGCCCCGGGCCTGGTCGATGCCAAGGCTCTGCGCGAGCTGCACATCCGTCTGCGTGAGCAGACCAAGGTCGAGTAACCAACCGCAGGCGCCCCGGATTCGGGGCGCTTCGCGCTTGTGCGCAGGATTTTCCGCGTTCCGCCCTTCGGGGCGGAACCTGTTTCTGTTTCAAGGATTTGGAGTCGTTATGGCCGGTCATTCCAAGTGGGCGAACATCAAGCACCGCAAAGAACGCCAGGATGCCAAGAGAGGCAAGATCTTCACCAAGTGGATTCGCGAACTGACCGTCGCTGCCAAGCAGGGTGGTGGTGATCCGGCCTCCAATCCCCGGCTGCGGTTGGCGCTGGACAAGGCGCTGGGTGCCAACATGAGCCGCGATATCATCGATCGTGCGGTCGCGCGCGGGGCCGGCACCAACGAAAGCGACAACGTCGAAGAGCTCAGCTACGAGGGTTACGGTCCCGGTGGCGTGGCGATCATGGTCGAGGCCATGACCGACAACCGCAACCGCACAGCAGCAGCTGTGCGCCATGCGTTCACCAAGTGCGGCGGCAACCTCGGTACCGATGGCTCGGTGGCCTATCTGTTCGAGCGCAAGGGGCAGATCAGCTTTGCGCCGGGCGTCGATGAAGAAGCGCTGATCGAAGCGGCCATGGAAGCCGATGCCGATGATGTGGTTGGCAATGACGATGGCTCCTTCGACGTCTTCACGTCCTTCAACAGCTTCTACGCCGTGCGCAATGCGCTGGAAGAGGCGGGCTTCAAGGCCGCCGACGCAGAAATCGTCATGCAGCCGACCACCAGCGCCGAGCTGGACCAGGACGGCGCAGAGAAGGTGCTCAAGCTGATCGATATGCTCGAGGACCTGGACGACGTGCAGAACGTCTACTCCAATGCGCAGATATCCGACGAGATCATGGAAAAACTCGGCTAAGGTTCTCCTTGGTCTTCAGGGTCTCTTCGCGGGCCAGTGAAATGTGTAAAGAACCGCAGGCTTTATGACGCTGATTCTTGGTATCGACCCCGGCTCGCGAATCACCGGTTATGGTGTGGTGCGCCACACGCCGCGGGGGTGCGAGTACGTGGCCTCCGGTTGCATCCGCACGGGGGGCGGCGAGTTGCATGAGCGGCTGCAGATCGTGTTTCGCGGCGTCAGCGAGGTGATTCGCCTGCATGGCCCCGTCACCATGGGCATCGAGCGGGTGTTCATGGCGCGCAATGCCGATTCGGCGCTCAAGCTTGGCCAGGCCCGTGGTGCAGCCATCGTCGCCGCCGCCGAGGCGGGCCTGGAGATCGCCGAATACACGGCCAGCCAGGTCAAGCAGTCAGTGGCCGGTACGGGCGGGGCGAACAAGGATCAGGTCATGCTGATGGTCATGCACCTGCTCAAGCTGACGCAGAAGCCGCAGATCGACGCCTCCGACGCCCTGGCCATCGCCCTGTGTCATGCCCATACACGCTCCAGCCTGGTGCCTCATGGCCTGGCCACCGCACGTCGTCGTGGCGGGCGCTTGCGTCTGTAACAGCTTCATGCCCTGATACACATTTTGTCCGGGTGACACGCTCACCCGCCGCATTTGCTGATAGGGTTGTCCGGTCACTGACCAGGCGCCCGAGAGAAAGGATCGGAACGTGATTGGACGTTTGCGTGGCACCCTGGCGGAAAAACAACCGCCGCACTTGATTATCGATGTCAATGGCCTGGGTTATGAGCTGGAGGTGCCGATGACGACGCTGTACCGCCTGCCCAAGGTCGGCGAAGCGGTGACGCTGCACACCCATCTGGTGGTCCGCGAAGATGCCCACCTGCTCTATGGCTTCTTCGAGAAGCGCGAGCGTGAACTGTTCCGCGAGCTGATCCGCCTCAATGGCGTCGGCCCGAAGCTGGCTCTGGCGTTGATGTCGGGCCTCGAGGTCGATGAGCTGGTGCGCTGCGTGCAGGCCCAGGATGCGTCGGCTCTGGTGCGCGTACCGGGCGTTGGCAAGAAGACCGCCGAGCGCCTGCTGGTCGAGCTCAAGGACCGTTTCAAGGCCTGGGAAACCTCGCCGGCGATGTTCACCCTGGTGTCTGATGGCCCGCTGCCGGTGGCCAGCACCTCCAGTGCCGAAGCCGATGCGGTCAGCGCCCTGATTTCGCTGGGCTACAAACCGCAGGAAGCGAGCAAGGCAGTGTCGGCGATCAAGGACAAGGCAAACATGAGCAGCGAGGAGCTGATTCGCCATAGCCTCAAAGGGATGATCGTCAAGTGATCGAAGCCGACCGCCTGATCGCCGCCAGCGGGCGCGACCGCGAAGAGGTCCAGGACCGCGCCATTCGCCCGTTGAGCCTGGACGAGTACATCGGCCAGCCGGTGGTGCGCGAGCAGATGGGCCTGTTCATCCAGGCCGCCCGTGGCCGCAACGAGTCCCTCGATCACACCTTGATCTTCGGTCCGCCCGGTCTGGGCAAGACCACCCTTGCCAATATCATCGCCCACGAGATGGGGGTTTCGGTCAAGAGCACGTCCGGCCCCATCCTCGAGCGTCCGGGTGATCTGGCGGCGATGCTGACCAATCTCGAGCCGCACGACGTGCTGTTCATCGATGAAATCCATCGCCTCTCGCCAGTGGTCGAGGAGGTGCTCTACCCGGCGATGGAGGACTTCCAGCTCGACATCATGATCGGTGAGGGGCCTGCCGCACGCTCGATCAAGCTCGACCTGCCGCCGTTCACCCTGGTTGGTGCGACCACCCGGGCCGGGATGCTCACCAACCCGCTGCGTGACCGTTTCGGCATCGTCCAGCGCCTGGAGTTCTACAGCAACCAGGACCTGGCGACCATCGTCAGCCGGTCGGCGAACATCCTGGGGCTTGCCATCGAAGACAAGGGCGCTTTCGAGATCGCCCGTCGCGCCCGCGGTACGCCGCGGATCGCCAACCGCCTGCTACGCCGCGTGCGTGACTACGCCGAGGTGCGTGCAAAGGGCCAGATCACCAAGGAAATCGCCGACAAGGCGTTGAACCTGCTGGATGTCGACGAGCGCGGTTTCGACCATTCCGACCGGCGCCTGCTGCTGACCATGATCGAGAAATTCGATGGCGGACCGGTCGGTGTGGACAACCTGGCGGCTGCGATCAGCGAAGAGCGGCACACCATCGAGGATGTCCTCGAGCCGTACCTGATCCAGCAGGGCTACATCATGCGTACACCGCGTGGCCGCGTGGTCACCCGTCACGCCTACCTGCATTTCGGCCTGAACATTCCGGGGCGCTTTGCAGAGGGCGGAGAATTTTCTGATCCTGACGATGAGTGACAGATCGAATTGGGGTTTTCGTGGTCCTAGCGCTGGCACTTTGCAATAGCGCTGGCAATACGACATTTCCCCTGAAAAAACAGTTGCCGGGGCGGATTGGCAAGCTGAGGAGTAAGCACTAGAGTATGCGCGCGCAAAATCGGCAGGACCCGTTCGCTCACCGTTGTCGCGTCTATTACGAGGATACTGACGCAGGCGGGGTGGTGTACTACGTCAACTACCTGAAATTCATGGAACGTGCACGCACCGAGAGGTTGCGGCACCTGGGGTTTTCCCAGTCCGAGCTGGCGGAACAGAATCTATTGTTCGTCGTCCACTCCAGCGAGGCGCGCTACCACGCGCCGGCAGGGTTGGACGATGCGTTGCGGGTAACCGCACAAGTACTTGAATTGAATCGCGCCAGCCTGCGCTTCGTGCAGCAGGTCTGGCGGGAAACGGATGAAACACTGCTTTGCGAAGGGCAGTTCCTGGTGGCCGCCGTGCGCGCCGACACTTTCAAACCCCGGGCCATTCCCCCTGAACTGCGCGACGCTTTCATGGCGGACGGCATGGGTACTCAATCGAACGCAGGAGAATAAGCGTGGAAGCAAACGTCGTCGACCATACCTCCATGTGGAGCCTGGTCGCCAATGCCAGTGTGGTGGTTCAGCTGGTAATGCTGACTCTCGTGGCAGCCTCGGTGACCTCTTGGATCATGATCTTCCAGCGCAGCACCATGCTGCGCGCCGGTCGTCGTGCGCTGGACGCGTTCGAAGAGCGTTTCTGGTCGGGCATCGACCTGTCCAAACTGTATCGCCAGGCCGGCAGCAACCCTGATCCGGATTCGGGTGTCGAGCAGGTCTTCCGCGCCGGCTTCAAGGAGTTTTCGCGCCTGCGCCAGCAGCCGGGCGTCGACCCTGATGCGGTCATGGAAGGGGTGGGGCGCGCCATGCGTGTGGCCATCTCCCGCGAGGAAGAAAAACTCGAGCAGAGCCTGCCGTTCCTGGCTACCGTCGGTTCCACCAGCCCGTATATCGGTCTGTTCGGTACCGTATGGGGCATCATGAACTCCTTCCGTGGCCTGGCCAGCGCCCAGCAGGCCACCCTTGCCACCGTGGCGCCCGGCATTGCCGAGGCACTGATCGCCACCGCGATCGGCCTGTTCGCCGCGATCCCGGCAGTCATCGCCTACAACCGTTTCGCTGCACGCAGCGAAACACTGATCGGTCGCTACTACACGTTCGCCGATGAGTTCCAGGCGATCCTGCACCGCAAAGTACACACCAGCGAAGAGTGATCAGGTAGACATCCATGGCCCGAGTTCGCCACAAACGCAAGCCGGTCGCCGAGATGAACGTGGTGCCCTACATCGACGTGATGCTGGTGCTGCTGGTCATCTTCATGGTGACCGCACCCATGCTCAACCAGGGCGTGAAGGTCGACCTGCCCAAGGTTTCCAGCGAAGCCTTGCCGCAGGACAACAACGTCCAGATCCTCACCATCTCGATCAAGGCCGACAAAACCTACTACTGGAACCTCGGTAGCGAAGTCGATACCGACAAGCAGATGGACAAGGCGATGACCCTGCCGGAAATGACCAGCGCGGTGACCAAGATCATTGCTGCCGGCCGTGACCAGGGCAAACAGACCCAGGTGTTTATCCGGGGTGACAAGGCCGTCGACTACGGCGCGGTCATGGGCGCCATGGGCGGGTTGCAGAAAGCCGGTGTCGGTAACGTTGGCCTGATTACCGAGGCGCCCTGATGCAACAGCGAGAGCCATCTGCCTCGGAAAGCTACTTCTGGCCCAGCGTCTGGGCCATTGGTCTGCATGTGCTGGTGTTCGGCCTGCTGTTCGTCAGCTTCGCCATGACCCCCGAACTGCCGCCTTCCAAGCCTATCGTCCAGGCTACGCTCTATCAGCTCAAGTCCAAGAGTCAGGCGACCACCCAGACCAATCAGAAGATTGCCGGGGAAGCCAAGAAAACGGCTTCACGCCAGACTGAAGTCGAGCAGATGGAGCAGAAGAAGGTCGAGCAGGAAGCTGTGAAGGCCGCGGAACAAAAGAAAGCCGACGCCGCTCAAAAGGCCGAGGAAGCCCGCGAAGCCGCCGAGGCTAAGAAAGCTGAAGACGCCGCCAAGGCTGCGGAAGCGAAGAAAGCCGCCGAGCAGAAGAAGGCCGAGGAAGCGAAGAAGCAGCAAGCGGATATCGCCAAGAAAAAGGCCGAGGAAGAGGCCAAGAAGCAGGCTGAGGAAGAAGCCAAGAAAGCGGCCGCCGAGGAGGCGAAGAAGAAAGCCGCCGAAGACGCCAAGAAAAAAGCAGCCGAGGACGCCAAGAAGAAAGCAGCGGCGGCCGAGGAAGCGAAGAAGAAGGCAGCCGAAGAGGCGAAGAAGAAAGCCGCTGCGGATGCACAGAAGAAAAAGGCACAGGATGCGGCCCGCAAGGCGGCTGAAGACAAGAAGGCTCAGGCCCTGGCCGAGTTGCTGTCCGACACCACCGAGCGTCAGCAGGCACTGGCCGATGAGCAAGGCGACCAGGTGGCAGGTGATTTCGACGACCTCATCCGCATGCGTGCGGCCGAAGGTTGGGCGCGTCCGCCATCCGCGCGCAAGGGCATGACGGTAGTCCTGCAGATCAACATGCTGCCGGACGGCACGATCACCAATGTGAGCGTGGCCAAGTCCAGTGGCGACGGTCCGTTCGACAGCTCGGCCGTGGCCGCGGTGAAGAACATTGGCCGGTTGACTGAAATGCAGGGCTTGAAGCCGAACGAGTTCAATCCGTATCGTTCGTTCAAGATGACATTTACACCTGAGGATCTAGCGTTGTGATTAAACGTCTGAGAGGACTGCTGGTCATGCTCTGCTGCGTGGCAGGCATGGCCGTGGCAGAGGAAAAGAACATCCTGGTCACCAGCGGCAGCGACCGGGCCACGCCCATCGCGGTAGTGCCGTTCGGTCTGCAGGGTGGCAGCGTGCTGCCGGAAGACATGGCCGACATCATCGGCAACGATCTGCGCAACTCCGGCTACTACGCGCCCATCCCGCGGCAGAACATGATCAGCCAGCCGACCCAGGCCAGCGAAGTCATCTTCCGCGACTGGAAGGCGCTGGGTGCCCAGTACGTGATGGTCGGTAGCATCGTGCCGTCCGGTGGTCGCCTGCAGATCAGCTACGCGCTGTTCAACGTTGCAACCGAGCAACAGGTGCTGACCGGCAGTGTCGGTGGTGGCGTCGATCAGTTGCGCGACATGGCGCACTACATCGCCGACCAGTCGTTCGAGAAGCTCACCGGTATCAAGGGTGCGTTCTCCACTCGCATGCTGTACGTGACTGCCGAGCGATTCTCGACCAACAACACCCGCTACACCCTGCAGCGTTCCGACTATGACGGTGCCCGTGCAGTGACGCTGCTGCAGTCGCGCGAGCCCATCCTGTCGCCGCGTTTTGCACCTGATGGCAAGCGTATCGCCTATGTCTCGTTCGAGCAGAAGCGTCCACGTATCTTCGTCCAGCACATCGACACCGGTCGCCGCGAGCAGATCACCAACTTCGAAGGCCTCAACGGTGCACCAGCCTGGTCGCCCGATGGCAATCGCCTGGCGTTCGTGCTGTCCAAGGACGGCAACCCGGACATCTATGTGATGAACATGGGGTCGCGTCAGATCAGCCGTGTCACTGCAGGTCCTGGTATCAATACCGAGCCGTTCTGGGGCAAGGATGGCAACACGCTGTACTTCACTTCCGACCGTGGTGGCAAGCCACAGATCTACAAGACTTCGGTAGGTGGCGGTGGCGCCGAGCGTGTGACCTTCGTTGGCAACTACAATGCCAACCCGAAACTGTCGGCGGATGAAAAGACCCTGGTTATGATTCATCGCCAGGAAGGTTTCACCAACTTCAAGGTGGCTGCTCAGGACTTGCAACGGGGAAGTGTAAAGATTCTTTCTGAAACGAGTCTTGATGAGTCTCCCACTGTTGCGCCTAACGGCACCATGCTAATCTACGCCACCCGCCAGCAGGGCCGGGGAGTCTTGATGCTCGTGTCGCTTAACGGCCGTGTGAGGCTCCCACTTCCTACCGCTCAAGGCGAAGTCAGAGAACCGTCCTGGTCCCCCTACCTGAACTGATTGCGGCGTAACAATTTTGCTTAACACACTGGGGTTTCATTAGGAGTTTCACGATGGAAATGCTGAAGTTTGGTAAATTCGCTGCGCTGGCTCTGGCCATGGCCGTAGCTGTAGGTTGCTCCTCCAAGGGCGGTGACAACGCTGGCGAAGGCGCTGTTGACCCGAACGCTGGCTACGGTGCAAACACCGGCGCTGTCGACGGTTCCCTGAGCGAAGAAGCCGCCCTGCGCGCAATCACCACCTTCTACTTCGAATACGACAGCTCGGATCTGAAGCCAGAAGCCATGCGCGCCCTGGACGTTCACGCCAAGGACCTGAAAGCCAACGGCAACCGTGTTGTTCTGGAAGGTAACACCGACGAGCGCGGTACCCGCGAGTACAACATGGCTCTGGGCGAGCGTCGTGCCAAGGCCGTTCAGCGCTACCTGGTTCTGCAGGGCGTTTCCCCTGCTCAGCTGGAACTGGTTTCCTACGGCGAAGAGCGTCCAGTTGCTACCGGCAACGACGAGCAGTCCTGGGCTCAGAACCGCCGCGTAGAACTGCGTAAGTAAGTTCTTATGCGTATGTGCCGTCGTGTTGTAACCGTCCTCGCCCTCAGCCTGCCGCTTTCTGCGTGGGCTGCGGTTCCTGTAGTTGATGACAACGGAGGCAGCTATCCGCCTTCGGGTTATGGCACGAGCGGCGCCTATGCCGGGGCAGGGGCTTCGGCCCCTGCTTCTGCACAGGGTCAGTTGTTCATGCAACTGCAACAGATGCAGGACCAGATTTCCCGTCAGCAAGGCATCATCGAAGAGTTGCAGAACGATGTGTCGCGCATGAAGCAGGAAAACCTGGAGCGTTACCAGGATCTGGACCGCCGTATCAACAGTGGTGCCGCGCCAGCCGCTACACCCGATAATTCCTCCACCGGTGGCGCATCCGACGCCGCAGGTGCCGCTGCAGGCGCAAGCGCTGCGCAGCAACCGGCCGCCAGTGGCGAGCCGGCCGATCCGGCGAAAGAAAAGCTGTTCTACGATGCTGCTTTCGATCTGATCAAACAGAAAGACTTCGACAAGGCCAGCCAGGCCTTCAGTGCCTTCCTGCGCAAGTACCCCAACAGCCAGTACGCCGGCAACGCGCAGTACTGGCTGGGTGAGGTCAACCTCGCCAAAGGCGACCTGCAAGGTGCCGGTCAGGCCTTCGCCAAGGTCAGCCAGTTGTACCCCAAGCACAGCAAGGTGCCTGACTCGTTGTACAAGTTGGCCGATGTCGAACGTCGCATGGGCCACACCGACAAGGTCAAAGGTATCCTGCAGCAGGTCATCACCCAGTACCCCGGCACCTCTGCCGCGCAACTGGCCCAGCGAGACCTGCAGAAGCTCTGAACTGCATCGCTTGAAAGAAACCCGCGCCTGGCGCGGGTTTTTTCGTTAGAATCTCTGCCCTTTTTTCGTAAACACGCTGCTGCGGATAACGCTATGTCGAGTCTGCAGCAGTGCCTGACGGAGGCGGTCAGCCTGTATAGCTGTCACGCCCGTGGCGACCATGCAAGACACATTACGTATCACCGAAGTCTTTTACTCGTTACAGGGTGAAACGCGAACGGCTGGCTTGCCCACCGTGTTCGTGCGCCTGACCGGTTGCCCCCTGCGCTGCCAGTACTGCGACAGTGCCTACGCGTTCAGTGGCGGCACACTGCGTACCCTCGACGACATCCTCGAGCAGGTTGCAGGTTTTCGCCCGCGCTATGTCTGCGTCACTGGCGGCGAACCGTTGGCCCAGCCCAACGTATTGCCTTTGCTTGAGCGCCTGTGCGATGCGGGCTATGAGGTTTCGCTGGAGACCAGCGGCGCGCTCGACATCTCGCGGGTGGACACGCGGGTCAGTCGCGTGGTCGACCTCAAGACCCCAGGTTCGGAAGAGGTTCACCGTAACCGCTACGAGAACATCGAACACCTGACGAGCAATGATCAGGTCAAGTTCGTCATCTGCTCCCGTGAGGACTACGACTGGGCAGTGTCCAAGCTGATCCAGTACAACCTCGAAGAACGGGCAGGTGAAGTCCTGTTCTCGCCCAGCCACCATCAGGTGAGCGCCAGCGACCTGGCCGACTGGATCGTCGCCGACAACCTGCCCGTGCGCTTCCAACTGCAACTGCACAAGTTGCTGTGGAACGACGAACCGGGCCGCTGATCAAGAGAGTGAATGACATGACTGAAAAACGTGCGGTAATCCTGCTGTCTGGCGGTCTGGACTCGGCCACTGTGGTCGCCATGGCCAAGGCCGAGGGCTACAGTTGCTACACCATGAGCTTCGATTACGGCCAGCGCCATCGCGCTGAGCTCAACGCAGCTGCGCGGGTGGCTCGCGATCTGGGCGTGGTCGAGCACAAGGTCATTGGCTTGAACCTCGATGGTATTGGCGGTTCGGCCCTCACCGACAGCAGCATCGATGTGCCTGAAGCACCTACCGAGGGTATTCCGGTCACCTACGTACCGGCGCGCAATACCGTATTCCTGTCGTTGGCGCTGGGCTGGGCAGAAGTGCTGCAAGCTCGTGACATCTTCATTGGCGTCAACGCTGTTGATTATTCGGGTTACCCCGATTGCCGCCCGGAGTTCGTCGAGGCCTTCGAGCGCATGGCCAACCTGGCTACCAAGGCGGGGGTGGAAGGTCAGGGGTTCCGCATCCAGGCGCCACTGCAGAACCTGAGCAAGGCGCAAATCGTCGAGGCCGGTATTGCCCGTGGGGTGGACTACAGCCTCACAGTATCCTGTTACCAGGCCGACGACGATGGCCGTGCCTGCGGTAAGTGCGATAGCTGCCGCCTGCGTGCTGAAGGCTTCAAGGCTGCCGGGATCGCTGATCCAACACGTTATTTTTGAAAATAATGCGATGGGGTGTTGATTTTCTCTGAGAAATCAGTAGTATACGCGCCATCCAACGGGTCGTTAGCTCAGTTGGTAGAGCAGTTGGCTTTTAACCAATTGGTCGTAGGTTCGAATCCTACACGACCCACCATATTCTCAGCGGTTTTCATGTATTGAAACCGCTGTACGAGAAGCCCGCCTTATGGCGGGCTTTTTTGTTTCCGTCGTTCCTCTGATTGGTCCCCAGTCGAACCCCCCGCCTGGTTCAACCACGCGTGGGGCTCTGGAGCGCAGCTGTCAGGCCTCTGGCTGATCGTCAGTCCTCAAGCTGCGAGGCCATCTGGCGAACCCGTTGCAGGTCGGCCTTGGCGACTTTGGCGAGCCCCATGCCATAGTCGGTGTCGGCCTTGTAGAAGTAAGACAGCATGATGTAGCGGCTTTCTTCGTCCGCGCTTGCCAACGCCTTGCCAAGGTTTGAAATCAGATCCTGCTGATCCTTCTTGCTGTAGCCGCGGAACAGTTCACCGGCTTGCTTGAAGTTCTGTTCTCGCTGGATCTTCGCCTGTTGAGTGCTGCCGCTCAGAGGTGTCTGGGCATATCGCGCACCGGCGATTTCTTCACGGGGCTGCAGGCGGCTGGGCTGGTAGTTGATAGCACTGGCGGTCGCGCCGGCATTCATGGCGCCGTCCTGGTTGATGGTGTTCACCTCGTTGCGCGGTTGATTGACCGGCAGGCTCAGGTTATTGGCTCCGACGCGATGCAACTGGGTGTCGGCGTAGGAGAACAGCCGTCCTTGCAGCAACCGGTCTTCGGACGGCTCGATGCCGGGCACCAGGTTCGATGGCGCCATGGCGACCTGCTCGGTTTCCTGGAAGAAGTTGTCGACGTTGCGGTTGAGTACCATCTGGCCGATCTTGCGCTTGGGCACATCGGGCCAGATCTTGGTCGCGTCCAGCGGGTCGAAGTCGAAGGTGGCCAGTTGTTCAGGCTTGAGTGTCTGGATGTACAGATCCCACTTCGGATAGTTGCCCTTGTTGATTGCAGCGACCAGGTCGTTGGTCATGTGGCTGTAATCGCGCCCCTGGATCTTCTCGACTTGTTTCGGGTCGAGATTCTTCTGGCCCTGCAGGCTCTTCCAGTGGAATTTCACGTAGTGCACCTGGCCTTCGGCATTGACCAGCTTGTAGGCATGCACGCTGTTGCCGTCCATTTCTCGGTAGCTGGCCGGCGTGCCCTCGTTGGAATACAGCAAGGTGAGGGTGCGGGTGGCTTCTGGCAGGTGGGAGAAGAAATCGAAGCGTCGCGCGTCATCGTCGAGGTTGGTGCGCGGGTCGGGCTTGAACGAGTGGACCATGTCCGGGAATTTGATCGCATCGCGGATGAAGAACGTCGGGAAGTTGTTGCCTACCAGATCCCAGTTGCCGTCAGCGGTGTAGAACTTGGTGGCGAAACCGCGTGGGTCGCGCAGGGTTTCCGGAGAATGGTTGCCATGCACGACGCTGGAGAAGCGCACGAATACGGGGGTCTTGGTGCCCAGAGTGAAGACCTTGGCCTGGCTCAGGTCACGGATGTCGGCGCTGGCAGTGAACTCGCCATGGGCGCCAGTGCCGCGGGCGTGCACGACGCGCTCGGGAATACGCTCACGGTCGAAACGCTGCAGTTTCTGCAGCAGTTGTACATCCTGGAGCAACACCGGGCCATTGGGGCCGGCGGTTTGCGAGTTTTGATTGTCGCCTACGGGAGCGCCGTTATCGCGGGTCAAGGGTGCGGCGTGGGCAGCAGTTGACCACAGGCTGCCGACGAGGCTGGCGGCGAGCAGCAAGCGACCCGGGCAAGAGGATGGGCTGATAGGTTTCACGGAAACTCCTGACGATTGTAGTTGTGCGCCGAGATACGCAGCCGCAACCTTAATCAGCACGTGCAGATCAGATGAATGGGAGAATTCCCAATCCTTGCAAGGAACTTCAACGATCCACATTCTGCGGTCGCTGGTCAGGTGGCCGTGGGTGGGAAGGGTGGCGCTTGAAAAATCCTTGCACGTCACTTTAAATTGTTATGTTATAACAATAATATTCATCATCTTTTTGTCGACATGAGTGCCCTTCGCAATGGAGAGACGCACCTTCCTACAGCTGCTGTTTGCCGGCTGCACCTTGCCTGTCAGCCGCCTGGTGCTGGCCAATACCGCCGAGCAGGTTCGCGGTGCAGTATTGCGCCAGGGGGCAGAAGGCACGACCCTGCTGCTGGACCTCAGTGGCCCGATACCCGCTCGCACCTTCACCCTGGAAGCGCCACCGCGACTTGTTCTTGATCTGCAAGGCGCGGGGCTGGCGACTTCGCTTGATGGGCTGGCCCTCAAGGGCACGCCGATCAAGGCAATTCGCAGCGCAGCGACTGCAGACGGCGGCTTGCGCATTGTGCTGGACCTGCGCTCATCGGGAATTTCCGGCGAGTTGCAGACGCTCGCCCGCGGTCGGCAGTTGGCCCTGCGTCTTGGCGGATTGCCAGTTGCGGCCGCAGTGCCGACGGGCAAGGCTGTCGGGAATATGGCACCGCCGCAGGGGCGTGACCTGTTAATCGTGATCGATGCCGGTCACGGCGGCAAGGACCCAGGTGCCGTCGGCAGTGGCGGTGAGCAGGAAAAGCTTGTAGCACTGGCCATCGCCCGCCTGCTGGCGCGACGCATCGATGCGCAGAAGGGCTTCAAGGCGCGCCTGGTGCGCAATCAGGACGTGTTTATCCCGCTGCGCAAACGTGCCGAAATGGCCCAACGGCTGAACGCCGACCTGTTCATTTCCGTGCATGCCGACGCGGCGCCGAGGCGCACCGCATCCGGTGCCTCGGTGTTCGCCCTGTCCGAGCATGGTGCTACTTCGACAGTGGCGCGCTGGATGGCACAACGCGAGAACGATGCCGATTTCGTCGGGGTATCCAGCGTGTTGAAAAAGCCACCCAAGGACCCGGTGGTGGCAGGTGTGCTGCTGGACATGTCGATGAATGCGACCATCTCCACCAGCCTGGACCTGGGGCATTCGGTGCTTGGCCAGCTCGAAGGCGTGGCCGGTCTGCATCAGGCCCGGGTGGAGCAGGCGGGTTTCGCGGTGCTCAAGTCGCCCAGCGTGCCTTCGATCCTGGTGGAGACTGGCTTCATGTCCAATGCCCGGGATTGCCAGCGGCTGCAGGATCCTCGTCACCAGCGCAAGGTCGCCGAAGCTATTTTCGCCGGGCTCGACAAGCACTTTCGCAGGCGCGCCCCCGATGGCAGCTACCTGGCCGCGCTCGCCGCGTACCGCCTGGCCGAGCCTGGCGCCCAAGGCTGAAGCGGGCCGCTTCGAGAACGCAGCGGGCTTGCGTATACTGTGCGCCTTTACGGTCCAGGGCTGAACCCTGCGACCCGCTCACGGATCGCGCACAGAGGCTTGCCAGTACGATGACGCAAGGATGGACTTCCACCACTGAGGCACCGTTGATCTCGGTCGTCGCCCCCTGCTACAACGCCGAGAAGTACCTGGAGGCGGCACTGGCGAGCATCTTTGCCCAGGACTACCCGAACTTTGAAGTCATCATCGTCGACGACGGCTCCAGCGACCGAAGCGTCGAGATGCTCCGCGCGTTGCAATCGACCTACGATTTCACCTTGCTGACCCAGGCCAACCAAGGGGTCAGTGGTGCGCTCAATACCGGCCTGCAGCATGCCCGTGGGGTCTATGTCTCGACCCCCGATCTCGACGACATCATGCTGCCGAACTCCCTGAGTGTTCGCGCCGCCTACCTGGACGCCCACCCAAAGGTCGGTTGTGTCGGTGCGTTGATCGTCTACATGGACACCGAAGGCCGCGACATCAAGGCGCAGCAACGCACCGAAATCAAGACCTTCGATTTCGCCGAGATCCTGCGTGACGCAGTGGTCGTCGGCGCGCCCGGCTCGCTGTACCGGATGGAAGCGATGCGCGCGGCTGATTTCTACGACCCGGCCATCAAGGTCCAGGATTTCCAGATGACCTTGCGCATTGCTGCCCAGGGCTACGAGATCCACGAGCTGCCGGTGTGCGTCACCCGCTACCGCCGCCACCCCAACAACCTGTCGCGCAAGTTCAAGGTGCTGCTGGAGGCCGATCTCAAGGCCATCGCGCCCTACCAGCAGTATCCGGGCTATGCCCGTGGGCGTTCGGTGCTGGTGCACAAGGCGCTCAAGTATGCCGTGGTTGCCGACAAGGCCTACGCCTGGGATCTGCTGCGCAGCATTCCCCTGCGCCACTACAACAAGACCACCCTCAAGCGCATCAAGCGCCTGATGTTCCACCGTTGATGCCGATCGAGGAGCGCCTGCCGTGAAATTCTTCAGGAACCTGGCCGAGCGCCGCGAACGCAAGCGTCTGCGGGCGATGGACAAGCTTGAGCGCGTATCTGAAAAAATCCGCATGCGTTATCCACGATACAGTGTTGGCGTGGGCAGTTATGGCGTGCCAGAGGTCACAGAGTTCGGTGAGGACTCTGTGTTGCGTATTGGCAGCTACAGCTCCATTGCCGCTGGCGTGCAGATTCTGCTAGGGGGTGAGCATCGCGCCGATTGGGTCAGCAGCTATCCCTTTCCTGCCATGGTTGAGGGGCTGGAAGACATTACCGACTACGATCGCAGCAAGGGCGACGTGGTGATCGGCAGCGACTGCTGGATCTGCACCAATGCGGTGATCCTTTCCGGAGTCACCATCGGCCACGGCGCCATCGTTGCCGCCGGGGCGATGGTCACCCGCGATGTACCGCCATTTGCGGTGGTTGGTGGCAACCCGTGCAAGTTCATCCGCTGGCGCTTCGACGAGCCGGTGCGTGAAGCCTTGCTGGAGGCGGCCTGGTGGGACTGGCCGATGGAAGAGGTCAAGCAGGTGGCGCGCATGCTCAGCAGCGCTGACCTGGACGCCTTCCTCGGATACGCCAGAGCCCGTCAGGGCCGCTGAGGCTCTATCGCTCGATTGACCGACTCCAGCGCGCGTTCCACTGCGGTCGCTGCTGGTTGACCTCGTCCCAGTTCACCACCACGGCGCTCTGCTGATACTGCTGCATCGCCTCGACCTGGCCGCGGGTGCGTTCGGTGGTCGGGGTCGTGGGGTTGGACGGAATCTGGTCGCCTTCCTCCAGCGCCGGGGCTTGGGCCGCAGGCGTCAGCAGGTAGGCGGCGAGCTTCTGCGCCAGCTCCGGCTGGTCGTTGTTGGCCACCACGCATTCGGCGAAGTTCAGCACCACTGCCCCTTCCTTGGGCTGGGCGTAGGCCACCGGGATACCCTTGGCCTGCAAGGTGGTGACCTGGGTGGGCGTCAGTGGGAACAACGCGGCCTCGTCGGTCTGCACCATCTCGGAGATCTTCGCCGAGCTGGCGATGTACTCCAGCACGTTCGGCCCGACCTGCTTGGGCCAGGCCTTGAAGCCCGGTTCGACGTTGCTTTCGTCACCGCCCTGGAGGCGGTTGTACATCAGGAAGCCGTGCAGGCCGAAGGTCGAGGAGGCCAGCGACTGGAACACCAGCTTGTCCTTGAAGCGCGGGTCTTGCAGGTCGCTCCACGAGGTTGGCGCGGCCCAGCCGTTCTTCTCGAACAGGCGGGTATTGTAGGCCAGCCCCGTCACGCCGAGGCTGACGGCCACGGCTTCTTCCTTGATGCGTGCCTTCTGCGGAATCTGCGACAAGGCCTCGCTGGGCTGCAGCTTGCTGCACAGCCCCATCGAGATCGCCCGGTACATGATGCCGTCGTCAAGCATCACCACATGCATCTGCGGCTTCTTGCTGTTGGCCTGGACCTTGGCCAGATGGTCGGCCGAGGTGCCGGGCACGATCACCACCTTGACGTTGTTTGCCTGCTCGAAGGCCGGCAGCACCTTGTCGGCGTAGGTACGCTCCATGGTGCCGCCGTTCATGCCCAGGTACAGGGTCGGGGTGGCGGCCTGCAGCGTGGGGCTGGCGGCGAGCAGGGTCAGTGACAGGCAGGACAAGCCGGTGCCGAGGATACGTTTGACGTGTTTCATGAAAGCGACCTTCCTCTTAGTGGTTGGAGGCCAGGTCGTGACGGACCTGGAAACGACGGATGGAAAATGCCTCGATCGGCTGCCTGCTGGCGCCGTCGCAGACGAGCTCGGCCAGTGCCTCGCCGACCGCCGGGCCGATCTGGAAGCCCGCCCCGGCAAAGCCGAAGCCATGCAACAGGCCGGGTTGGGTGGTGCTGGCGCCGATCACCGGCTCGTGGTCGGGCAGATAGCCTTCGGTGCCGCTCCAGGTGCGGATCGCCTGGGTGCCAGCCAGAAACGGGTAGAGTTCGACGGCGTTGCGCAGGATCGCCAGCACCGCTGACTGCCCTGGGCGAGCGCGTTGTGCGTCGAGGGCAAAACCACGCCCGCCGCCGAGCACGCAATTGCCGCGGGCGACCTGGCGAGCATAGATGCCGCCACCCTCGACACCGGTGCTGGCATTCATCACCCAAGGCAAGGGCTCGGTGACCAGCATCGCCGGGTGGCCGGACTCCATCGGCACCGGCTCGCCAAACTGCGCCGCCAGATCGGCGGCCCAGGCACCGGCACAATTGAGCAGCCACGGCGCGCGCAGGCGCAGGCCGCTCTGGGTGTGCAGGATGAAGCGCTGGCCATCATGCTCGACGCGGCTGTCGCCGGCCTGCTCGATGACCCGTGCGCCCTGCTGGCGGGCGGCACGGGCGAAAGCGGGGGAGACCAGGCGTGGGTTGGCGTGGCCATCGTCGGCGCAGTACGAGGCGCCGACGGCGATCTCGCCGACCCAGGGGTAGCGGGCGCGCAGGGCGGCGCGGTCGAGTAGTTGCAGGTCCAGGCCGTGGTCGCGGCTGGCCGCCTCATAGCCTTGCAGTGCGACGAAGTCGGCCTCGCTGCGTGCCAGTTTCAGGTGCCCGGAGCGCAGGTATTCGCCATCGATGCCGATCAATGCAGGCAGCTCGCCCCAGATCTGGTGTGCCCGTTGCGACAATGGCAACTGCGCCAGGCTGCGCCCCTGGCGGCGCACGCCGCCGTAGTTGACACCGCTGGACTGGGCGCCGCAGAACCCACGTTCCAGCAGGGTTACCGAACGGCCACGCCGGGCCAGGGCAAGCGCCGCCGAGGCGCCGACGATACCGGCGCCCATGACGATCACCTCCGATTCGATCCACGGGCTCATGCGTCATGCTCCACGCCGAAGGGCAGGGGTTTGATCGGTGCCTGGGCGCGCAGACGGCCGACCTCGTGCAGGGCCTTGCCACTGCAATGGGCGATGATTTCCGCCGCTGCCGCGCCGCACATGCGGCCCTGGCAGCGGCCCATGCCGACCCGGCAGTGAGCCTTGACCCGGTTGATCTCCCAATGGCCTTCGCCGACCACGGCGCGCAGCTCGCCGACGCTGATTTCTTCGCAGCGGCACACCACCAGATCGTCCGGTGCCTGTTCAGCCCAGTGCTCGGGGAAGGGGAAGGCGGCTTCCAGCCCTTCACGGAAACGGCCAATGCGCGTCAGGCGTTTTTCCAGGGTGCGGCAACGCTGGGGGGCGACGGTTTGGCCGAGGTCCTGCAGCACCGCCAGGGCGGCGCGTTCGCCAGCCATTTCGGCGGCGTCGGCGCCCATGATCCCGGCGCCGTCGCCGGCGAGGTAGACATCGTGCTCGCTGCTGCGCCCGGCCTGGTCGCGGCGCGGCAGCCAGGCTCGGTTGAGCGTGCTCCACTCGAATGCGCAGCCGAGCAGGTCGGCCAACTGCGTTTCGCTGCGCAGCGCATGGGCAAAGGCCAGCGCATCGCATTCGGTGTCATGTAGCTGATCGCCCTTGCGCCATACCGCCCGTTGCACCTGTTGCCCGCCTTCGATGCGTTCCAGCGTCGCGCCCTGATGCACCGGCACGCCATGGGCGCTGAGCCAGGCGCGGTAGTACAGGCCCTTGCCCAGGGTTGCCGGTTGCTCGAGCAGCTCAGGCAGGGCGCGGCACTGGGCGCTGAAGGGCGCGCTGTCGAGCACGCCGAGGACCTTGGCACCGGCCTTGGCGTACTGGTAGGCGACCAGGTAAAGCAATGGCCCGCTGCCGCAAAACAGCACGCGCTCGCCAATGGCGCAGCCCTGGTGCTTGAGCGCGATCTGCGCGGCCCCCAGGGTGTAGACCCCGGGCAGCGTCCACCCCGGCACCGGCAGCACCCGGTCGGTGGCGCCAGTGGCGATGATCAGGCGCTGGTAGGGTAGGTGCGCGGCATGGCCGTCGCGCAGGGTGTCCAGGGCGCCGTGCTCGGCGTTCCATACCAAGGTGCCGGGGCGATAGTCGATCTGCCCGGCAAGCGCATCGAGGGTCTGGTGCAGCGCGCTGGCCTTGCGGGCCTCGAAACCATAGAGCTGGCGCGCCGGTCGCGTGAAGTTGGCCGGCTGGCGGCGATAGATCTGCCCGCCGCCCTGGCTGGCTTCGTCGATCAGGACTGGATGCACACCGTGCTCCACCAGCGTCTGCGCGGCGCGGATCCCGGCGGGGCCGGCTCCGACGATCACCACGGCGCTCATGGCCGGCGCCCCGGTTCGCGCAGCACCTGCTGCCCGGTTTCCAGCGCGGTGGCGCAGGCGCGTACGCGGCGGCCATCGCCCAGCCGTACCCAGCAGTCCTGGCAGGCGCCCATCAGGCAGAAACCGGCGCGCGGCTCGGCGCTGAAGTCGCTGCCGCGCAGGTGCGCGCCGCTGGTCAATATGGCGGTCAGCAGGGTGTCGCCGAGCAGGCCGCAGGCCGGCTCGCCGTCGAGGGTGAAGTCCAGCACCGGGCGCTGGTGCTCGGCGAGGCGTTTGAACAAGGCCATGTCAGTGCTTCCCTACCAGGACCCGATCCAGGCCATAGACCCGGTCGAGCAGAATCATGGTCACCGCTGTCAGGGCGATCACCAGGGCCGACACCGCAGCCATCATCGGATCGATGGACTCGGTGGCGTAGACGTACATCTTCACTGGCAGGGTCTGGGTGGCCGGCGAGGTGACGAAGATCGACAGGGTCACCTCGTCGAAGCTGTTGATGAACGCCAGCAGCCAGCCGCCGGCGATACCGGGCAGGATCATCGGCAGGGTGATCTTGCGAAACAGCGTGAAGCGGCTCGCACCCAGCGACTCGGCGGCCTGCTCGGCGCTGCGATCGACGCCGATGGCGGCGGCGATCACCAGGCGCAGCACATAAGGGGTGATCACCACCGTGTGCGCCAGGACCAGCCAGGTGAAGCTGCCGTTGACCCCGAGCAGGGCGAACAGGCGCAGCAGCGCCACCCCTAGCACCAGGTGCGGAATGATGATCGGCGACAGGAACAGCACGTTGAGAAAGTCGCGTCCGGGGAACTGCAGGCGCGTGATCGCAAGCCCTGCCGGCACTGCGATCAGCGTCGCCAGGCTGGCGGCGAGAAACGCCAGCTGCAGGCTGTTTTTGAAGGCTTCGAGGAAGTCGGCGCGCTCGAATACCGCTTCGAACCAGCGCAGCGAGAACCCCGCCGTAGGAAGGCTCAAGGTGTTTTCCGGGGTGAATGCCACCAGGCACACCACCACCAGTGGTGCGAGCATGAAGACCACCACCAGGCTGTGGAAGGTCAGGGCCAGAGGACCGTTCTTGGACATGAGTTACCCCAGCGATTTCTTGTAGCGGCGTTCGATCATGCGGTTCCACGACAGCATGATCAGCAGGTTGACCAGCAGCAGGGCGATGGCGATGGCCGCGCCCATGGGCCAGTTCAGGTCGGCCAGGTACTGGTCGTAGACCAGCGTGGCGACCATCTTCAGCCGGCGCCCGCCGAGCAGGCCGGGGATGGCGAAGGAACTGGCCGCCAGGCCGAAGACGATCAGCGTGCCGGACAGCACCCCCGGCATCACTTGCGGCAGCACCACCAGGCGCATGACCTTGGCCTGGCTGGCGCCCAGTGACAGCGCGGCCTGTTCGGCGGCGGGGTCGAGCTTCTGCAGGCTGGTCCAGACCGGGATGATCATGAACGGCAGCATCACGTGGACCAGCGCGACGATCACCGCGAACGGGGTGTACAACAGCTTCATCGGCGCGCCACCCAGGGCCTGGATCGCGTGGTTGACCAGCCCGTCGGCGCCCAGCAACAAGCTCCAGCCGAAGGCGCGCACCACCACCGAGATCAGCAGTGGGGTGAGGATCACCACCAGGAAGATCGAGCGCCACGGGCTGCCCATGCGGCTGAGGATGTAGGCCTCGGGTACGCCGATCACCACGCACAGCAGGGTGACCAGGGCGCTGATCCAGAAGGTGCGCCAGAAGATTTCGAGGAAGTAGCTGTCGCCGAGCAGGGCCAGGTAGTGCTCGAAGGTCCAGTGGTCGGCGCGGATGCCGACTTCGTAGTCGAACACATTGAACGACAGCACCAGGGTCAGCAGCAGAGGCACGACCAGCAGGGCGGCGAACAGCGCCAGTGCCGGCGCCGACAGCAGGTAGCCGCGCAGGTCACGGTGTTGCCTGGCGCAAGTGGCGGGGGCAGGCATGGCGCTGTTCATGCGCTCACCTCGTCGGCAGCGAGCACCCGCAGTAGCTCGGGCTGCCAGTCCAGGCCGACATCGACACCTTCACCGAGCGGTGCGCTGCCATCGTTGCGCCGCACCACGGTCAGTTCGCCCAGCGGTGTGCCGATGCGGTACAGCCATTGGCTGCCAAGGAAGTAGCGGGTCAGGATGCGGCCCTGCAGGCGACCGGCGCCGTTGTCGAGCAGGTCGATCTTTTCCGGGCGCAGGCTCAGGGTCAGGCTGGCGTCGCGGCTGTGTTGCACCTGTGGCAGGCCCGCGCCGTCCAGCTCGCCGGGCAACAGGTTGGCCTTGCCGACGAAGTCGGAGATGAAGCGGGTGCGCGGGTGTTCGTAGAGGCGATACGGCTCGTCGACCTGGGTGACGCGCCCGGCCTGCATCACCACCACGCGGTCGCTGATCGACAGGGCTTCGGCCTGGTCGTGGGTGACCATCAGCGTGGTGATGCCGACTTCGCTCTGGATCCTGCGGATCTCGAACTGCATCTCTTCGCGCAGGTTGGCGTCGAGGTTCGACAGTGGCTCGTCGAGCAGCAGCACCGGTGGTTCGATCACCAGCGCCCGGGCCAAGGCCACACGCTGGCGCTGGCCACCTGACAGTTCGCGTGGATAGCGTTCGGCATGCCGGTCCAGGCGCACCAGCGCCAGTACCTCGGTCACCTTGCGGCGAATCTCGGCTTCGGGCTGCTTGCGCATGCGCAGGCCGAAGGCGACGTTGTCGGCCACGGTCATGTGCGGGAACAGGGCGTAGCTCTGGAACACCACACCCAGGCCACGGCTGCTGGGCTTGGCGTGGGTGATGTCGCGTCCGTCGAGCAGGATGCGGCCGCTGCTGACGTCGACGAAGCCGGCGATCATCTGCAGGGTGGTGGTCTTGCCGCAGCCTGAAGGTCCGAGCAAGGAGACGAATTCGCCTTGTTCGATGGCGAGGTTGGTGGCGACCACGGCGTCGATCGCGCCGTAGCGTTTGCAAAGATTGTCCAGTTGCAGAAAGGCCATGACTGCGTTCCACCTGTCTTTTGTCGCGTGTCGGGCACACTTGTTGTTGGGGGCAGATGCAAGGAGGCAAATCGAGGACCGATGAATACTCACGAGGCCACCGGTGTGTTGTTCGATTTGTCCCGGTGGACGCAGAGTAGGCGCAAGCCTAGGATGGCCTCAATGGCGAATTTCACTGAGTCGAGCACTATTTTCAGTTTTATTCGCTCAGTGAAATTCAGGTAAGGACAAGCACAAATTGAATTCCGATAAACGAAATCAGGAAGAGCCTGGGGTCAGTGTGGTCTCGCGCTTGTTCGCGGTGCTGCGGGTATTGGGCGAGGCGCCGGTGGAGGGCATGCGGGTGATCGAGCTGGCCGAGCAGGTCGGCCTGTCGCAGCCGACCGTGCACCGGCTGGTGCGCAGCCTGGTGGATGAAGGCATGGTCGAGCAGGAGGCGCGCAGCAAGCGTTATCGTTTGAGCCTGGCGTTCTTTGCCCTGGCGGCGCGGGCAGGCAACAGCGGCAACCTGCGCGATCTGGTGCGGCCCAGCTTGCTGCGTCTGTCGGCCTCGCTGGGGGACTCGCTGTTTCTGCTGGCGCGCAGTGGGTTCGATGCGGTGTGTCTGGATCGCAGCGAAGGGCCGTATCCGATCCGTACCTTCACCGGCGATATCGGTGGGCGTGTGGCGTTGGGCGTGGGGCAGGGGAGCCTGGCGATCCTCGCCTTCCTGCCGGAGGAGGAGCGCGAGGCGGTGATTCGCAACAATCTGCCGCGGCTACGGGATTTTCACCTGTACGACGAGGTGTTCCTGCGTGCGGAGGTGGAGAACGTGCGGCGCCAGGGTTATGCCGCACGCAATACCGGCGTGCTGCCCGGCATGGCCGGGCTGGCGGTGCCGATCCTCGATGGCAATGGCCATGCCGTGGCGGCGTTGAGCGTGGCGACCATCAGTGACCGGCTGGGGCCGGAGCGCCTGCCGATGGTGGTCGAGTTGCTCAAGCGCGAAACGACGGCGATCGGGCCGAGGATCAATCCGTTCGATCCGACCTTGCGCCATCCTTCGCGGGTGTTCGGGGAGTGAATGTCGCGGTGTCCCTTTCGCGGGCAAGCTCGCTCTTACCCTGTGGGGGCTTGCCCGCGAAAAGAACAGCGCAGTACCGGCGATCAGGTCCTGAACTGCTCCATCAGTGCCTGCTGCTGATTGGCCAGGCGGTTCAGCGCCTGGCTGATCCGCGCCGACTCTTCGGCCTGCCCTGACAACGACTCGGTCACATCACGAATACCCGCCACGTTGCGGTTCACCTCCTCAGCCACCGCGCTCTGTTCCTCGGCCGCCGACGCGATCTGCAGGTTCATGTCGCTGATCACCGCCACGGCCTCGCCGATTCGCTGCAGGGCCGGGAGCGCCTGGTCCATGCGCTGGGCATTGTCCTGGGCCTGGCGTTGACCGGCCTGCATGGCATCGACCACATCGCGCGTGCCTTGCTGCAGGCCTTCGATCACCACGCGGATCTCCTCCACCGACACCTGGGTGCGCTGGGCCAGGTTGCGCACCTCGTCGGCGACCACGGCAAACCCTCGGCCGGCTTCGCCCGCACGGGCGGCCTCGATGGCGGCGTTGAGGGCCAGCAGGTTGGTTTGTTCGGCGATGGCGCGGATCACCTCCAGTACAGAGCCGATCTGCTCGCTGCGCCCGGCCAGCGAACGGGCTTCGTCCATGGCCGCATCCATGCCCGCGGCCAGGTTGGCGATGGTCTGGCGGGTACTGGCGACCAGTTGCAGGCCCTCCTGGCTGGCCTGGTCGGCACCTTGCGCAGCCTCGGCAGCCTGCGAAGCGTTGTGGGCGACATCCTGCGCCGTGGCGCTCATCTCGTTGGCGGCGGTGGCCACCTGCTCGATCTCGCGGTGCTGCAGTTGCATGCCGGCACTGGTCTGGCTGGCGATGGCGGCCGACTGATCGGCCGTGCCGCGTGCTTCGTGCAGCGACGCCTTGACCTGGGCGATCACTGGCTGGAGCTTGTCGAGGAAACGGTTGAACCAGCCTGTCAGCTGGCCCAGTTCGTCGTCGCGGGCGTAGTCCAGGCGTCGGGTCAGATCGCCCTCGCCGCTGGCGATATCGCGCAGGCGCTCGGCCACGGCCAGGATTGGCCGCGTCACGCCGCGGGCGGTCAGCCACACCAGCAGCAGGCCGAGCACGGCAGCGACCAGGCCGATCAGCAGGCTGGTGAGGTTGGCCTGCTGGTTGTGGGTGTCCAGACGCTGGTTGACCGCCACGGCGGGGGCGCGCAGCACCGCTTCAGGCACTTCCAGCAGCACCTGCCAGGGCGCGGCGCCAGGGATCGGTGCGAACGGATGGGAGACGCGCAGCATCCCGCCTTCCTGGCGCTCGACTGGCTGACCGGTGCGCATCGGTGCCACCAGTTCGCGCACCGCCTCACCCAGCGCCTGCACCAGGGGCTTGCTCAACTGGCTGGCGTCCTGGCTGTGCCCGGCCAGCAGGCCGACGGGGCTGACGATGCTGACCTGGCCCTGGCCTTCGAACAGCTCCTGGCGCCCAGCCAGGCTCAGTTGCTGTAGGTTGTCCAGGCCGATGTCCAGGCCGACCACGCCGATCACCTTGCCGTCTTCCAGCAGTGGCAGGGCGATGCTGGTCATCAGCACCTGACGGCCGTTGACTTCGTCGAAGTAGGGGTCGAGCACACAGGCCTTGGCGGTTTCCAGCGGGCAGGTCAGCCAGCGGTTGTAGGCTGAGCCGTTGGCGCCGATGCTGGTGTCGGCCAGCATCGATTCGGGCATCGCTTCGGAGGCGACGTCGCCTGAGCCTTCGCGCGACCAGTACAGCGAGAAGCGCCCTTGCTCGTTGCTGCCCAGCTCGGCCTGGCCGCTGAAACGCGCGTCCTGGTGCTCCAGGGCGTCCGGTTGAAACACCAGGTAGAGGCCGATCAGGTCAGGGTTGCCTGCCAGTGCCGTACCGGCTTGCTTGACCAGTTCGCTGCGCAACTCGTCGCCCCCGCGCGCCCTGAGCACCTGCACCACGCGGGCGAAGCCATTGCCGTACTGATAAGCGTCCATGAAATAACGCTGGATGCGCAGCGACTGGGTCTCGGCGTGGGCCTGCAGGCGCAGTCGCGCGCTCTGGTCGAGCAGCTCGGTGTTGGCGGTGAACACCTGTTCGGCGCTGCGTCGGGATTGGGTCAGCGAAGTGGCCACCAGCAAGGCGACCACCGCCAGCAGGCACAGCCCGGCGAGCAGGGTGATTTTCCACTGGATGGAGAGACGGCGCAGCGACATGGAGCGTTTCCTTCTCGATCAAGACAACGTCCGCGTTCAGGCGCGGGCGTTGTCGGCAGGGTGGGTCATTCGGCCACGTAGCTTGGCGGGGCGACGCGGAATGCCTTGGTCAGCCAGGCCAGGTACAGCACGCCGCACAAGGCCCAGGCGCCGCCGAACGCCAGTGAGTGCTCGTCCAGGTCGATCCACAGCACGGCGATGATGCAAAAGCCTATCGTCGGCAGCACCAGATACTTGAGGTTGTTGGTCAGGCCCTTGTTGCGCCGTTCGCGAACATAGCAATGGTTGATGACTGACAGGTTGACGAAGCTGAAGGCCATCAGTGCGCCGAAGTTGATCACCGAGGTGGCGGTCACCAGGTCGAAGAAGATCGCCGACAGGGCGATCACGCCCACCACCACGATGTTCAGCACCGGGGTGCGATAGCGCGGGTGCAGACGGGCGAACAGGCGGGCCGGGATCACCTCGTCGCGGCCCATCACGAACAGCAGGCGGGACACGCTGGCCTGGGACGCCAGGCCCGAGGCGATGGTGTTGATCACCGTGCAGGCGATGAACACCGACTGGAACAGCTTGCCACCGACGTACAGGGCGATTTCCGGCAGGGCCGCTTCATGATCCTGGAAGCGGTCCATGGTCGGGAAGTACGCCTGGATGAAGAACGACATGATGATGAACACCACGCCGCCGATCAGGGCGATCAGGAAGATCGCGCGTGGGATGGTGCGTGCCGGGTCGCGGGTTTCTTCTGACAGGCAGGTGACGGCGTCGAAGCCCAGGAACGAGAAGCACAGGATGGTTGCGCCGGCGACCAGCGCGCTGAACTGCGTCTGTTCATCGGCGAACGGCGTCAGCGTCCAGGCCGTGCCCAGCCCTTCGCCCTGGTGCAGGCCGCGCACGCAGAGGTAGACGAACACGGCCATGATCGCGATCTGCGCCGCCACGAACAGGGTATTGAAGTTGGCCACCAGGTTGATGCTGCGCATGTTGACCAGGCTGATCAGGGTGACGAAGGCCACCACCCAGACCCATGCCGGCACCTCGGGGAACATTGCCGACAGGTACAGCTTTGCCAGCAGGGCGTTGACCATCGGCAGCAACAGGTAGTCGAGCAGCGACGACCAGCCGACCAGGAAACCGACGTGCGGGTTGATCGCACGTTGCGTGTAGGTGTAGGCCGATCCCGACTCCGGGAAGCGCCGCACCAGCGTGCCGTAGCTCACGGCGGTGAACAGGATACCCAGCAGGGCCAGGATATAGGCGCTGGGCACGTGACCGGCGGTAATGCCGGAGACGATGCCGAAGGTGTCGAAAACGGTCATCGGTGCGATGTACGCGAGACCGATGATCACCACCTGCCAGAGGCGCAGGGACTTGCGAAACTGCTCGTGACGATTGGCAGGGTGCTCAGGCTGCATGCTGGCACTCCCGGCGAAGGCGGGACGAAGCGGGCGACGGGCACGGCAAGGTCGAGCGGATGGGCTCCATGTTGTTCACCTTTTATAGCGGAGCGAAGGTTCGCGCGTGGGCGCGTGATCAGTACGGGCGGGGCCGGCGAAACGGCGGCGCCTGGGGGCAGGGGCGGACAGGCATGATGGCGGCGCGGTCTTTTTTTCTTGATGTGGAGGGCGCGGAGCAAGGTGGGGAAAATAAAAGACGATTGGACGGTTGAGTGTCAAGTTAAACATGACAGAGTGATTGATTTTCAGGTTTTTATCGGCTTTTTAATGGGTGAAAATGGGTGTTCATGGATATTTAGGGCAAAAAGCAGATTTTAGTGTTCGTAAAATTTTACGATCGGCACCGTCGGAGTCATCTGTCGGCAGTTGTAGGACGCGTCGCAAGTGCAGGAAAATCTCCGGGGTGGACACCGCGCCAGGCAAGCGACAGTGCTACGCTTGGCACCCCGGTCGCGTGCTTCGCGCCACCACCAGCCCTATGGACAGCAATCGGTTCTATTCATGAAGAAATCAGTAGGCATCCTTTCCGGCCTGGCCGTCGCCATCGCCGTCGTCACCACTGCCGGCGCCTGGTACACCGGCAAACAGCTGCCGACGGAGCTGGAGCAGTCCATCGCCCGCGGTAACGCGGAGTTGCAGAAGGCGCTGGTCGGTACGGGTGGCACCATGACCATCGAGCTGGTCTCGCTGGACCAGCACCTGTTCACCAGCGATGCGCAGTACCGGCTCAAGGCCAGTGACCTGCGTATCGGCGAAGGTGCGCCGGTGAGCTTCGAGGTCGGTGTGACCGACCACATCGAGCATGGCCCTTTCCCCTGGTCGCGGGTCAAGGCGTTCAAGCTGCTGCCGGTGATGGCGGTCAGCAACAGCCAGTTGCAGAAGGATGACAACACCGCATCGTGGTTTGCCGCCGCAGGCGACAAGTCGCCAGTGGTCGGCCAGGTCAGCCTGGGTTATGGCGGTGGTGTCGAGAGCGACATCCGGCTGGCGCCGGTCAAGCTGGACGAAGGTGATGGCAATGTCCTCGACTTCGCCGGCATGCAACTGGTGCTCAAGGGGGATCGTGAAGGCAAGGCGGTTGAAATCCACGGCAATGCCGAGCGCCTGGACATGACCCTGGTTGGTGATGATCACCCGCCGGTCAAGTTGCAGTTCAATGGTTTCAAGATCGGCGGCGAGCTGGCCAGTACCGGGCACGACATGATCTATGTCGGCCACCTGAACCTGCTGCTGGCCGATCTGCAAGCCACGCTCGGGCCGAAGCAGGACGTGCTGGTGCTCAAGGGGCTGGAGCAGAACAACCTGTACAGCGCCGAGGGCCAGGACAAGCTGGGCGGGCGCCTGGAGTACAAGGTGTCCGATATCACCTACGCCGGTCGCGCGGTAGGCAGCGGGCAAATGGTGCTGAGCATGAAGTCGGTGAACATGCCGGCCACCCAGGCACTGCTGGAGTGGTATCAGACCAAGGTGCCCGAGCTGCAGGAAGCTGCTGCCCGTGGCGAGGCGGTGCCGTCGTTGAACATGAGTCCCGAGGAGACCGCCAAGGTCCAGGGCGACCTGCAGAAATTGTTGGCCGACAAGCCGCAGCTGGCGCTGGAAGACCTGTCGTTCAAGACGGCGAATGGTCAGAGCCACTTCAACCTGTCGCTGGACCTCGCCAATCCGACGTCCTTCGACCTGCCGCCAGACCAGATCGCCAAGCAAATGGTGACCCGCCTGCAGGGCAAGCTGTCGCTGTCCAAGGCGATGGTCGGCGACCTCGCCACGCTGCAGGCGCTGCTTGACGGTCAGACCGACGCCCAGGCCATCGCCCTGCAGTCGGGCCAGGCCGGGGAAATGCTCGGCATGATGGCGCTGCAGAGCGGCATGGCCACGGTCGAGGGTAACGACGTGGTGTCGAGCCTGCATTACGCCGATGGCATGGTGGACTTCAACGGCAAGAAGATGACTGTCGAGGAGTTTGCGGTGCTGATGAGCATGCACCTGGCGGCTTTGTCACCACAGGGCTGACGATTGCCTTGAGTTCTGCGCGGGTAAACCCGTTCCTGCAGTGGTGGTGTACCTCTGGGGGCGGGTTTATCCGCGAATGCCTTATCCTGGCAAAAACACCTTTTGCATTCCCCCGATTGCCTGTAGCCTTCGCCGTCCGATAATAATCCGCGCCCGCAGAGGGGTCGCGATGGCCCGCCACTGCCGGCCATCCGGCACCGTTAGCCGATCTGCCAGGGCCGGGTGGTACACTCGACTGACGCGCACGCAGGTCCAGCGATCATGACCCAGATTTCCGAACGTCTCCTGGTTCAAGCCCACCTTGACGCCAAGCAGCCCCATCCGCTGACGCCCGCGCAGGAGGCCGATTACCGTGCGGCCATCGCTGCCGAGCTCAAGGCGCAGAATGCGGTTCTGGTTGCCCACTTCTACTGCGATCCGGTGATCCAGGCCCTGGCCGAGGAAACCGGTGGTTGCGTTTCCGACTCGCTCGAAATGGCCCGCTTCGGCAAGAACCATCCGGCTGAGACCGTGGTGGTCGCCGGTGTGCGTTTCATGGGTGAGACCGCGAAGATCCTCACCCCGGAAAAGCGCATTTTGATGCCGACCCTGGAAGCCACCTGCTCCCTCGACCTGGGCTGCCCGGTGGAGGAGTTCTCGGCGTTCTGCGATCAGCACCCGGAACGTACCGTGGTGGTTTATGCCAACACCTCGGCAGCGGTAAAGGCGCGTGCCGACTGGGTGGTGACCTCCAGCTGCGCGTTGGAGATCGTCGAGACCCTGATGGACAACGGCGAGACCATCATCTGGGGCCCGGACCAGCACCTGGGCCGTTACATCCAGAAGAAAACCGGCGCCGACATGTTGCTGTGGGACGGTGCCTGCATCGTTCACGAAGAGTTCAAGTCGCGCCAGTTGGCCGACATGAAGGCGCTGTATCCGGATGCAGCGATCCTGGTGCACCCGGAGTCGCCGGAGTCGGTGATCGAACTGGCCGATGCGGTGGGGTCTACCAGCCAGCTGATCAAGGCAGCGCAGACGCTGCCCAACAAGACCTTCATCGTCGCCACCGACCGCGGCATCTTCTACAAGATGCAGCAGCTGTGTCCGGACAAGGTATTCGTCGAAGCGCCGACCGCCGGCAATGGCGCCGCCTGCCGCAGTTGCGCGCACTGCCCGTGGATGGCGATGAACACGCTGGAGCGCACGCTGGATTGCCTGCGCAAGGGCAGCAATGAGATTTTCGTCGAGCCTGCGCTGATTCCGCGTGCGATCAAGCCGCTGAACCGGATGCTGGACTTTACCCAGGCGGCGCGTCTCAAACTCTCCGGTAACGCCTGACGCCAGACTGCCGCTCCCTCAGTGTGTGATGTCCTCGCTCGCTGTGGGAGCGGGCTCGTCCCGCGATTGGGGCGCGCAGCGGCCCCTGTCCATATCAGCGCATCATGTCCTTGACCATCCGCTGCTGCTCCATGATCTCCCGCTGGCGCTGGTCGATCTGCGAAGCCAGTGGGAAGTTGCTTCCTGCCCGGCGCTTGGCGTAGTCCAACTGCTGGATTGCCTGATCGAAATCGCCCACCAGCGTGAAGTACTCCGCCCGTGCCCGGTGCAGGCCAATCGTGTTGCCTGACAGCCCGCGCACCTCGGCTACGTCGTACCAGACATCCGGGTCGTCCGGCCGGTTCTTGACCAGGTCGTCCAGCACCTTTTCTGCTTCGGCTGGCTTGCTCTGCTTGATCAGCAGGTCGGCGCTCACCTGCTTGAGCGGGTAGTTACCCGGATACAGCCCTTGCATGCGGGTGACGCGCTGCTGGGCATCGGCCAGGCGGTTGTTGGTGATGTCCAGGTCGATCTGCGCCAGGTTGTAGGTGATGTCGTTGGGCGCCTTGGCCAGCAGCGGCTTGAGGTTTTCCCGTGCCTCGTTCAGCTGGCCACCCTTGATCTGCGCCAGGGCCAGACCGTAGCGGGCAGCGTCGAGGTTGGGGTTTTCGTCAAGCTGGGCACGGAAGCGCTTGGCCGCGAGGCCCGGCGTGCCTTCGTAGGTGAGGGCGACGCGGGCGCGGATCAGTTGGTAGCGCAGGCTGTCTTCGACGCCGCCTTTGGGCGCCTGTTCTGCGCGGTTGCGGGTGTCGGCGATACGCGATTCGGTGACTGGGTGGGTCAGGAGGAATTCCGGCGGCTTGGCGTCATAGCGGTACTGGCGGGCCAGGCGCTCGAACATGCTCGGCATGTTGCGTGGGTCGTAGCCGGCCTTTTCCAGGTTGAGGATGCCGATGCGGTCGGCTTCCTGCTCGTTCTGCCGCGAGAAGCGCCGCTGTTCCTGCAGGGCAGCGGCCTGGGTGCCGGCGATCACGCCGATCCCGGCATCGCCACCGCCACCGGCAGCCAGCACGATACCGGCCAGCAGCGCCGCCATCATGGGCAGTTGCATACGCTGCTGGGCCTCGACGCCGCGGGCGAAGTGGCGTTGCGACAAGTGCGCCAGTTCGTGGGCCAGCACCGAGGCGTACTCGCCTTCGGTCTGGGCGTTGAGGAACAGGCCGCCGTTGACCCCGACGATGCCGCCGGGCGCGGCGAAGGCGTTGAGCTCGCGGCTGTCGATCAGGATGAATTCCAGGCGCCGGTCCTGCAGCTGGCTGGTCTCGGCCAGCCGGTACACGCTGGTTTCGACGTAGTCCTTGAGCTGTGGGTCGTTGAGCTGGTTGACCTGTCCGCGCAGCAGGCTCAGCCAGGCGCGGCCCAGGTCGTGCTCCTGTTTCGGCGAAACGATCGCAGAGCTGGCATCACCCAGCGACGGCAGGTCGTCGGCATGGCCAGGAAGGGCCATCAGGCAGGCCAGCGTCAGCAGGGTAGGGCGCAGTAGATTCATGCACGAAGCTCGCGTCGATCAAAACCCTTACTGTAGCCCGCTCGCACCTTGCCGACCAGTGGCGGTATCCTACGGACATCGTCTGCAACACCTTATTGCGCCCGCCATGGAGACTCCTGATGATCGACACCCCGACCTGCGACGCTGAGCTCGACGCCAGCGGGCTGAACTGCCCATTACCGCTGCTCAAGGCGAAAATGGAGCTCAATCGCCTGGCCAGCGGCGCGGTCCTCAAAGTGGTGGCCACCGATGCCGGCTCGCAGCGTGACTTTCGCACGTTTGCCCAGCTTGCCGGTCATACGCTGCTTCGTGAAACGGCCGAGTCAGGGACCTACACCTACTGGCTACGCAAGGCCTGAGTCTTCTTTCCCAAGGATCGTCAATGTTCAAAGTGCTTCGCGACTGGATGCAGCGCTACTTTTCCGATGAGGAAGCGGTGGTGCTGGCGGTCCTGCTGTTCCTGGCCTTCACCGTGGTGCTCACGCTCGGCGGCATGCTCGCGCCGGTGCTGGCGGGCATGGTCCTGGCGTTTCTCATGCAGGGGCTGGTCAACGCCCTGGAGCGCTTCAAGGTGCCGACGCGCATGGCGGTGTGGCTAGTGTTCGCCCTGTTCATGGGGGCGCTGGGCGTGTTCCTGGTAGTGCTGGTGCCGTTGCTGTGGCACCAGTTGATCACCCTGTTCAACGAGTTGCCGGGCATGCTCGGCAAATGGCAATCGCTGTTGTTGCTGCTGCCGGAGCGCTATCCGCACCTGGTCTCCGACGAGCAGGTGCTGCGCGCCATCGAGTCGGTGCGTGGCGAGATCGGCAAGTTCGGCCAGTGGGCGCTGACGTTCTCGCTCTCCAGCCTGCCGCTGCTGGTCAATGCGATGATCTACCTGGTGCTGGTGCCGATCCTGGTGTTCTTCTTCCTCAAGGACCGCGAGATGATCGCCCGTTGGGTCAGCGGCTACCTGCCGCGTGAACGCAGGTTGCTGACCCGCGTGGGCGACGAGATGAATCGGCAGATCGCCAACTACATCCGCGGCAAGGGCATCGAGATCCTGATCTGCGGCATCGCCACCTATATCGCTTTCATCAGCCTGGGGCTCAACTACGCGGCCTTGCTGGCGCTGCTGGTGGGGCTGTCGGTGGTGGTGCCCTACGTGGGGGCGGTGGTGGTGACCGTGCCGGTGACCCTGATCGCGCTGTTCCAGTGGGGCTGGGGTGATCAGTTCTTCTACCTGATGGCGGTGTACGCGATCATCCAGGCGTTGGATGGCAACGTGCTGGTACCGCTGCTGTTCTCCGAAGCGGTGAGCCTGCACCCGGTGGCAATCATCTGCGCGGTGCTGCTGTTCGGTGGGCTGTGGGGGTTCTGGGGGATCTTCTTCGCCATTCCCCTGGCGACGCTGTTCAAGGCGGTACTCGACGCTTGGCCGCGGCAGGAGCCGACGGTGGCGCCACTACTGTAGGACTGTGGTGTTCTTTTCGCGGGCAAGCCCGC
>NZ_JBNFMU010000206.1:0-35764 GCF_049942315.1 Pseudomonas wayambapalatensis | reverse complement strand
AGCCGAGGAACGGCCGGGGTCGCGCTCGACTTTACGGGTTGTAAATGAGCATTCCGACCGGGCTGGCGCACCAGGCTGTTTTCAACGCAGCATCACCGAGTATCAAGGTTTTTCATACAGAGCCTAGTAGATCGCTATGGATCTTTGCCGATGGCGGCGCCCCCATCGCGGGACCAGCCCGCTCCTACAGGTAGAATGAACCAGGACTAAGCCGAAAGCGCCCGAGAAGCTCGGGCGCGCTTTTTAGTTATGCGAATTTACTTTCCAGCGCTCTGCACAGCACTCGTAAGGATCCGTCACACCCTCAGGCAACAGCCGTGCTGCGTGCAGACCGGCGGCGATACAGCACAAGCGTTGCAGTGAACGCACACAGCGCTGCAAACATCAGCCAGTAAGCCGGGGCGGCCTTGTCTGACGTGGCATGGATCGCCCAGGTGGACACCGCCGGGGTGAAGCCGCCGAATACCGCAGTGGCGAGGCTATAAGCCAGGGAGAATCCGGCAACACGCACTTCGGTGGGCATGATTTCGGTCAGGGCCGGGATCAGTGCGCCGTTGTACACGCCGTAGAGGCACGAGAACCACAGCAGCACCTCCAGCATGTGAGCGAAGCTGGGGCTCTGGGCCAGGTACGACAGAGCAGGATATGCCGTGAGCACGGTCAGCAGGGACATCGCCGCCAGCAGCGGTTTGCGTCCCAGGCGATCGCTCAACGTGCCGCCGATCGGCAGCCACAGGAAGTTGGACACGGCGACCAGCAAGGTCACCATCAATGCGTCACTGGTATCGAGCTGCAGCACGGTTTTGCCAAAGGTCGGGGCGTACACGGTAATCATGTAGAAAGCGGTGGTGGTCATGGCCACCATCAGCATGCCCAGGATTACCACCGATGCGTTGGCGCACAGCGTCTTGAACACTTGGCTCATGGTCGGGCGATGTTCGCGTTTGGCGAATTCTTCGGTCTCCTGCAGGTTACGGCGCAGCAGGAAGATGCACGGGACGATCAGGCAGCCCACGGCGAAGGGAATCCGCCATCCCCACTGGGAGAGCTCCTCGGCGGACAACCACTGATTCAAGCCATAACCCAGGGCTGCGGCAACCATGATGGACACCTGCTGGCTGGCCGATTGCCAACTGGCGTAGAAGCCTTTGCGCCCGGGCGTGGCCATCTCCGCCAGGTAAACAGAGACGCCGCCGAGCTCGGCGCCGGCCGAGAACCCTTGCAGCAGCCTGCCTAGCAACACCAGGGCGGGCGCCCATAGACCGATACTGGCATAGCCGGGCACGAACACGATCAGCAAGGTGCCGCTGGCCATGATCGCCAAGGTCACGATGAGGCCCTGGCGCCTGCCTACGTCATCGATGTAAGCACCAAGGATGATTGCGCCCAGCGGGCGCATCAGGAAGCCTGCGCCGAACACGGCGAAGGTCATCATCAAGGAGGCGAATTCGTTACTGGCAGGGAAGAACGCGGCAGCGATCTGGGTGGCGTAGAAGCCAAACAGGAAGAAGTCGAATTGTTCGAGGAAGTTGCCGGAGGTCACCCGGAAGACTCTTCCGGCTTTGGATGATGCTTTGGCAGGGAGGGTGGGATTCATCACAGGCTCCAGCTATTCAGCGAATCTTTGTAAGAGGTTGTAACTAAAGATTCTTGCAGAAAGAGCATGAGTCAAAACATGAAACTTTCATTAGGTTGGCGCCCGTGGTGCCGTCAGGGGACGATCAATCGAGGCTGTTCTCGAGCGCCGCAAACAGTGCCTCGTACAACTGCTCCACCTCCGGCAGCTCCCTGGCCCGCAGGCAGCCATGAACCAGCCCGTGGCCGGGGAAGTAATCCACTGTCACGCCGTGATCCTCCAGCCGTTGCGCATAAAGTAGGCCGTCATCGCGCAATGGATCGAACTCGGCCACGGCAATGAAAGCGTGCGCCAGCCCTTTGAAATTGTCGGCGAGCAGCGGTAGCGCCAGCGGGCTGCGGGTAGTGGAGGGCAGGTAGGCATTCAGGCAGGCCTGCATGTCCGCGACAGACAGCAGCGGCGCATCGGCACATTCGCGTCGCGACACGCTGTCCTCGTCGCCCAGTGCTGGATAGATCAGTGCCTGCATGCGCGGCTGCGGCTCACCGGCCTCGCGCAGTGCCAGGCACAGGGCGGCGGCGAGGTTGCCCCCGGCGCTGTCGCCGATGGCGACCAGGCGCGTGGGGTCGATCGGTATATCCAGCACGCCATCGCGCAGGGCGCGCCAGACGGCGAGGCTGTCGTGCAGGGCGGCGGGGAAGGGGTTTTCCGGCGCGAGTCGGTAATCCACTGCCACCACCAGCACCTCCAGGCGAGCTGTCAGTTCGGCGCAGAAGAATGCGTGTGAATCGAGCCCGCCCAGCATCCAGCCGCCGCCATGCATGAATAGCAGCGCTGGCCACCCATCGGCCGGTGCCGATTGTGCAGGCTGGAACACGCGCAGCGGCGCCAGTCCGGGCAAGCTCAGGTCGCGCACCTGCACGCCTTTCGGGCAGGGCGGGGTGAAGGCGGCTGCCATGCGTGAATAGGCCGCGCGCTGGGCCGTCAGTGCGGGATCGGCCACACCGAAGGCGCGGGTCCGCTCGATGAAGACCTGCATGCCGGCCGAGAGTGCGTAGCGCTGCATTACCGTTGCGCGACCAATGCCGCATCGGCGGGCTTGCCGTCGAACGTGGTGACGCCTTCGAGCCAGGCCGAGACCTGCTCGGGGTGTGCCTTGAGCCAGTCTCGCGCGGCATCGAGCGGCGCTTTGCGGTTGAGGATCGGCTCCATGACCTGACTCACACCTTCACTGGTGAAACGCAGGTTGTGCAGCAGCTTGGCGACGTTGCCGCATTGTTGCTGGTAACCGGCAGCGGTCATGATCGAGACGGTGGCCGAGCCTTCGTTGGGGCCGAAGGCGTCATCGCTGCCGGAGAGGTAGCGCATGTCGATCTGCAGGTTCATCGGGTGCGGCTTCCAGCCGGCGAACACCACCCATTCGTTCTTCTGCACGGCACGCTTGACCGCTGTCAGCATGCCAGCCTCACTGGACTCTATGCCCTTGAAGCCCTTCAGGCCGAATTTGTCTTCGGCGATCATCTGCGCGGTGATGCGGTTCATGCCGCTGCCTGGCTCGATCAGGTACAGCTGGTTCTTGAGCTTGTCGCGAAACCTGGCGATGTCGGCGAAGGTCTTCAGGCCTGCGTCGTAGGCGTAGGCAGGCACGGCATAGGTGGACTGAGCATCGGCGAGGGTGGCGGGGCTGATCACGTCGATCTGCTGTTTGTCCAGGAAGGGCTTGGCCACCGATTGCATGGTCGGCTGCCAGTAACCGAGGAACACATCGAGGCGTTTTTCCGCCATGCCGGCCAGGACGATCTGCTGCGAGGCGCTGGTCTGCTTGACCTTGTAGCCCAGACTGTCGAGCAGGGCTTCGGCGACGGCGCTGCTGGCGACGACATCGGTCCAGTTCACCGAGCCCATGCGCACATTCTGGCAAGCGGCGGGTTCTGCGGCCCAGCTGGCTGCGCTGATACTCAGGAGTGCGGCGCAGGTGGCCGCCTTGATCGATCGCTGCATGACTTTTCCCCTCACGAGACGGTGATTATCGTTGTTATGTCATGACGCCCCGCGCGGCGGTGGCTGCCGCTCAGGTTATGAGCCGGCCGAGCGGAAAAATCGCACCCAGGCGACCTGCTTTTGCACCCAGGCGACTTCGAGTTTGGCACGCTACCGGATGAGGCGCTTGGCCGGGACGCTGTTCTGGTTGTTCAAAAATCACGCAACCCGTTGATTTTGCTTGCGCTATTCCCCTCCCTGATTGTGCCGCCCGCGTTGCGGGTATAGACTTTGCAAACTCTTCACCAAAGGCCCCCTTTGGTCCTCGCGACCGCCCGCCAGCATGAAACCGATCCAGTTGCCCCTGGGTGTGCGCCTGCGCGATGACGCCACCTTCATCAACTACTATCCGGGTGCCAACGCCGCGGCGCTGGGCTATGTCGAGCGGCTGTGCGAAGCCGACGCCGGCTGGACCGAGAGCCTCATCTATCTATGGGGTAAGCAGGGCGCGGGGCGTACTCACCTGCTGCAGGCCGCCACCCACCGTTTCCAGCAACTGGGCGAACCCGCTGTCTACCTGCCGTTGGCGCAATTGCTCGACCGTGGCGTGGAGCTGCTCGATCATCTGGAGCAGTACGAGCTGGTGTGCATCGACGACCTGCACGTGATTGCCGGCAAGGCCGACTGGGAAGAGGCGATGTTCCATCTGTTCAATCGCCTGCGAGACAGCGGCCGGCGCTTGCTGCTGGCGGCATCGAGTTCGCCGCGGGAGCTGCCGATCAAGCTTGCCGACCTCAAGTCACGGCTTACGCTGGCACTGATTTTCCAGATGCGTGGCCTGTCCGACGAAGACAAGCTGCGCGCCTTGCAACTGCGGGCCTCGCGCCGTGGCCTGCACCTGACCGATGAGGTCGGGCACTTCATTCTCACCCGTGGCACGCGCAGCATGAGCGCACTGTTCGATCTGCTCGAGCGCCTCGACCAGGCCTCGCTGCAGGCCCAGCGCAAATTGACCATTCCCTTCCTCAAGGAAACCCTCGGCTGGTAACCCTGAAAACACCGGGCCAGAGCGGCAAAACGCAAAAGTCACATTTTTTTCGATAAAATTTGCAAATGGTTTCGATAGAAGGCATAGTTTGCCCCTTCTAAAGGATTACAGACACGGTCGTGCCCATGCTCAAGCGCTTCGCACCCCTCGTGCCACTCGCACTCGTGACCCTGCTTTTTGGCTGCGCGGCCCAAGGCCCGATTTCCCAGCCCCAGGATCACCCATCGGTCACCGCGCAAACCGCGGTCAAGGCCAAGGCGTCGCATTCGTCGGTATTCGATGAAGAAGACCTCGCCACCGATGAAGACCTCCAAGCCTTCTCCAGCAACAGCAAGCCCTACCAGCTGCCCGTCCTTGCAGACAGCATCCTGGAGCGTGGCATGTCGCTGATCGGCACCCGTTATCGTTTCGGCGGTACTTCCGAGCAGTCCGGCTTCGATTGCAGCGGCTTCATCGGCTACCTGTTCCGCGAAGAGGCCGGCATGAACCTGCCGCGCTCGACCCGCGAGATGATCAACGTCGACGCACCCAAGGTCGCACGCAACAAGCTCAAGCCAGGTGACCTGCTGTTCTTCAGCACCAATGGTCGTGGCCGTGTCAGCCATGCCGGCATCTACCTGGGCGACAACCAGTTCATCCACTCCAGCAGCCGCCGCAGCGGTGGCGTGCGCATCGATAACCTCGGTGACCGCTACTGGAGCAAGACCTTCATCGAAGCCAAGCGTGCCCTGGCCATGGCGCCGACCACTACCCTGTCGCGCAACTGATATCAAAATGCTGTATCCTCGCACGGCGGCGTAGCTGAAAAGCTAGCCGCCGTGCGCATTTACGAATAGCGTCTAATCTAAATCCTTAACTCTTTTTTCGGCTGCGGCCGATTGGTCTCAGACAGGTTCTGACCCATGGCGATGATGACGCGCTTCGCATTCCTCTCCCTGGTGGCACTGCTTGCCGCCTGTTCCAGCCGTGCTCCGGCCCCGGCACCCGTGGCCAAGCCGCAGGTTACCTTCATTGACCAGCCTTCCTCGTCGCCCGTGGCTGACGACGTGCTGATCCGTGCCATCGGTCTGGTCGGCACCCCGTATCGCTGGGGCGGCAACACGCCGGACTCGGGCTTCGATTGCAGTGGCCTGATCGGTTATGTGTACCGCGATGCGGCGAACATCAGCCTGCCACGCTCGACCCGCGAGATGATCGTCATGCGTGCGCCGACCGTGAACATCAACGCGCTGCAGTCCGGTGACCTGGTGTTCTTCGCCACTGGCGGTGGTTCGCAGGTAAGCCATGCCGGGATCTACGTGGGTGAGGGGCGCTTCGTGCATGCGCCGTCCACCGGCGGTACGGTGCGGCTGGACTACCTGTCGAACAGCTACTGGTCCAAGGCCTACCTGCAGGCCAAGCGGGTGTTGACGCCGGGGCATCTGGCGCAGAATCCCTGAGATCGTCGGGGCTGCACAGCAGCCCCGACGTAGATTCAAGCCTGCTTGAGCAGCAGCGCCACCCCCGGATGGTATTGCCCCGACTCGTTATGCAGCTTGCGGTACGCATACGGGAAGTACCAGGCAATCGCACAGGCCGTGTGCTTGTTCAGGTCATCGACCAGATCCTGCAGTTCCTCGGGGCTTGCATTCTGCCCCGCCTTCCACGGGCTGACGAACAGCGCCCCGGCCTTGAGCTGGCTGGGATAGGCTGCCAGCCGCGCCAACGTCGCCGCCTCCTGCAGGGCCCCCGCCAGATCCAGGCGGGCGATCTTCGGCCAGCGCTGTTCAGTGTGCAGATGAATGGAGTGTTCGGCACCGGCAATCGACAGATCGCAGCGCCCTTCGCGCTCACCTTCGTCACGCTGCTTCTTGCTCTGATACTGCTGCAGCGCCACCAGCTCGGCCTGCCAGGCCGCCGCGGCGAGAATACCGGCATTGGCCTGGGCACCATGCCAGTAGGGCGCGTCGCCGTCGCCGTGGATCTGGTTGAAACGGTCGATGCAGTCGATCCAGCGCTCCAGGGCCGGGCGCAGGAACTCCAGGTGCGGGTTGTTGATGATCAAGCCTTGCATGCCGCGCTCTCCTTTTATTATGGTCGCGTACAGCCGGTGATGGCTATGTGATATCACTGCTTCAATAGTGAGACAAGCATCCAGATCAACCGTTCATCGTCCGCGTTTAATTGACGCTCCCGGTGCAACCCTCTAACCTTCGCGGCGTGTTTCAGGTGCTCTGCGGATCAGCTCCGGCAGGGTGAAACTGGGAAGCCGGTGGGCGCCAGCAGGGCGCGAATCCGGCGCTGCCCCCGCAACGGTAGGTGAGTCAAGGCCGCGCAAGGCCACTGGGTGTCCACACCCGGGAAGGCGCGCGGTTTCGGGCCAAGGCCCGGCTCACGAGCCCGGAGACCGGCCTGTCACTGCCAACGGCATCACGGAGGGTGATGCGCGCTGCCCCGTGGTGTCGCCACGGCTTTTGCGCGCTCCCTTCGCCTGCCTGCCTTGTTTTCTGTCGTTGCCTGGTGCCCGCCCGCGAGTGCCCGACCGGTGCGTCGACAGCTTGCGGAGAACCCCTGATGAGCGAATCCACCGAACGCGACGAACGCCACTTGGCGCGCATGCAGCGCAAAAAAGCGATCATCGACGAACGTATCGCCAACTCCCCCAACGAATGTGGCCTGCTGCTGGTGCTCACGGGCAATGGCAAGGGCAAGAGCAGCTCGGCCTTCGGCATGCTCGCCCGCGCGCTGGGGCATGGCATGCAGTGCGGGGTGGTGCAGTTCATCAAGGGTCGCAACAGCACTGGCGAAGAGCTGTTCTTCCGCCGCTTCCCCAATGAAGTGCGCTACCACGTGATGGGCGAGGGCTTCACCTGGGAAACCCAGGACCGCCAGCGCGACATCGCGGCTGCAGAAGCGGCCTGGGCGGTCTCCCGCCAGTTGCTGCAGGACCCGTCGGTGCAGTTCGTGGTGCTCGACGAGCTGAATATCGCCCTCAAGCACGGCTACCTCGACCTCGACCAGGTGCTCTCGGACATCCAGGCCCGTCCACCGATGCAGCACGTCATCGTCACGGGCCGCGCCGCCAAGCCGGAGATGATCGAGCTGGCCGACACCGTGACCGAGATGGGCATGCTCAAGCACGCCTTCCAGGCCGGTATCCGCGCACAGAAGGGCGTTGAACTGTGAGTCGAGCCACCCGTCATTGCCCAGCGGTGTTGATCGCCGCACCGGCCTCCGGCCAGGGCAAGACCACCGTCACTGCCGCCCTGGCGCGCCTGCACCGCAACCTCGGGCGCAAGGTGCGGGTGTTCAAGTGCGGGCCGGATTTTCTCGACCCGATGATCCTGGAGCGCGCCAGTGGCGCCCCGGTGTATCAGTTGGACATGTGGATGATCGGCGAGCAGGAGAGCCGCCGCCTGTTGTGGGACGCCGCCGCCGAAGCCGACCTGATCCTCATCGAGGGTGTCATGGGGCTGTTCGACGGCACGCCGTCGAGCGCTGACCTGGCGCGGCATTTCGGCGTGCCGGTGCTGGCGGTGATCGATGGCACTGCCATGGCCCAGACCTTCGGGGCCCTGGCCCTGGGGCTGGCGCGCTACCAGCCCGACCTGCCATTCGCTGGCGTGCTGGCCAACCGGGTCGGCAGCCTGCGTCATGCGCAACTGCTCGAAGGCAGCCTGACCGAAGGCTTGCGCTGGTATGGCGGGTTGTCTCGCGAGCGCGGCATCGAATTGCCCAGCCGTCACCTCGGGCTGGTCCAGGCCAGTGAGCTGAACGATCTGGATGCACGCCTGGACGCCGCCGCCGAGGCCTTGGGCGCCAGCTGCGATGCTGCCTTGCCGCCACCGGTGGCCTTTGTCGAGCCACAAACCGTGCACTCGGCCGCAAGCCTGGCCGGTGTGCGCATCGGTGTGGCCCGCGACGAGGCCTTCGCCTTCCTCTATGGCGCCAATCTCGACCTGCTGCGCGATCACGGCGCGGAGCTGGTGTTCTTCTCGCCGTTGCATGATCGCCACCTGCCTGTGGTCGACAGCCTGTATTTGCCTGGCGGCTACCCCGAACTGCATCACCACGCCCTGGCGGCCAACGCGCCGATGCGCGAGGCGATCCGCGGCCATCATGCCGAAGGCAAACCCTTGTTGGCCGAATGCGGCGGCATGCTCTATCTGCTCGATGCCTTGACCGACGTTGCGGGCGAGCGCGCCGAGCTGCTGGGACTGTTGCCCGGCGAAGCCGTGATGCAGAAGCGCCTCGCCGCCTTGGCGCTGCAGGCTGTCGAGTTGCCTGAAGGCACCCTGCGTGGCCATACCTACCATCATTCCCTGACTACCACCGAGCTTGTGCCCATCGCCCGTGGCCTGAGCCCCAATGGCGGACGTGGCAACGAGGCGGTCTATCGTCTGGGGCGCTTGACGGCGTCCTACGTGCACTTCTATTTCCCTTCCAACCCCGAAGCGGCGGTGGCGCTGTTGCGACCATGAACGAACACGCTTTCAGCGAGGCCGAGCGCGCTGCGGTCTACCGCGCGATCGGCGAGCGTCGCGACATGCGCCACTTCATTGGCGGCGACGTGGCGCCTGCGCTGCTTGCCCGGCTGCTGGCCGCCGCGCACCAGGCGCCCAGCGTCGGGTTGATGCAGCCCTGGCGCTTCATTCGGATCAGCCAGCGCGATCTGCGCTTGCGCATCCAGGCGCTGGTGGAGGAAGAGCGGATTCGCACCGCCGAGGCCCTCGGTGAGCGCTCCGATGCATTCATGAGGCTCAAGGTCGAAGGCATCGGCGAGTGCGCCGAGGTGCTGGTTGCCGCCTTGATGGACAAGCGCGAGCCGCACATCTTCGGCCGCCGCACCCTGCCGGAAATGGACCTGGCGTCGATGGCCTGCGCGATCCAGAACCTCTGGCTGGCCGCACGCGCCGAGGGGCTGGGGATGGGCTGGGTGTCGCTGTTCGACCCGCAGGCGCTGGGCGAGCTGCTGGGCATGCCGACTGGGGCCAAGCCGGTGGCGGTGTTGTGCCTGGGGCCGGTGGCGAAATTTTACGAAGCGCCCATGCTGGCGCTGGAAGACTGGGCGCGTGAGCGGCCGCTGAGCGAGATGCTCTACGAGAACCAATGGGGAGAGCGGCCATGAGCATCGCCTTGCTGACCGTCGCCGGTGTGGCGCTGGATGCGCTGTTGGGGGAGCCGCAGCGGCGTCATCCTCTGGTGGCTTTCGGCAACTTCGCCGGGCGTCTGGAGCAGCGCTTGAATGCCGGTGGCCGTGGCTGGCGCAGCCACGGCGTCAGTGCCTGGTTCCTGGCCGTGGTGCCCTTGACCCTGCTGGCGCTGATCCTGTCGTGGCTGCCCTACATCGGTTGGCTGGTGGACGCCCTGGCGCTGTATTGCGCGCTGGGCATGCGCAGCCTGGGCGAGCATGTATTGCCCGTGGCCCAGGCCCTGCGCCAAGGGGATCTGGATGAAGCACGGCGACGGGTAGGCTATCTGGTCAGCCGCGAGACCCGCGAGCTCGACGAGGCTGCCGTGGCCCGCGCCGCCACCGAGTCGGTGCTGGAGAATGGCAGCGATGCGGTGTTCGCCGCGCTGTTCTGGTTCGTCGTGGCCGGTGCGCCGGGCGTGGTGCTGTATCGCCTGAGCAATACCCTGGATGCCATGTGGGGCTATCGCAATGAGCGCTTCGAGCGCTTTGGCTGGGCTGCGGCGCGCATCGACGATGTGCTCAACTTCCTGCCGGCCAGGCTGGTGGCACTGACCTACGCGTTGCTGGGCAAGACCCGCCTGGCCTTGAGGTGCTGGCGCAGCCAGGCGCCACTGTGGGACAGCCCCAATGCGGGCCCGGTGATGGCCGCAGGGGCCGGTGCCCTGGGTGTGGAGCTGGGAGGCCCGGCGGTGTACCACGGCGAGCTGCACGAACGCGCCCGTCTGGGTGAGGGGCCGGTGGCCGATGCCGACGCCATCGAGCGCGGCTGGAGCCTGGTGCAGCGCGGCGTATGGCTGTGGCTGCTGGTGATCTGCACGGGGGCCTGGCTCTATGCTTGAACATGGTGGTCGCCTGCTGCGCGCGATGCGCCAGTACGGTATCGCACGCGAAGACTGGCTCGACCTGTCCAGCGGTATCGCTCCCTGGTCCTTCGCCATCCCACCGATTCCGCTGGATGCCTGGGCGCGCCTGCCCGAGGTCGAGGATGGCCTGGAGCAGGCCGCGCGCGCCTATTACGGTGTCGATGAGCTGCTCGCCGTGGCCGGCTCCCAGGCGGCGATCCAGGCCTTGCCGCACTTGCGCGCGCGCGGGCGGGTTGGCGTGTTGTCGCCGTGCTATGCCGAGCATCCGCACGCCTGGCAGCGCGCCGGGCATGAGCTTGTCGCGCTCGATGACGACCAGGTCGAAGAGGCCCTGGACAGTCTCGATGTGCTGTTGCTGGTCAACCCGAACAACCCGACCGGGCGCTGTGTACCGCGCGAGCGTCTGCTCGCCTGGCACGCTCGCCTGGCCCGGCGCGGCGGCTGGCTGGTGGTGGACGAGGCGTTCATGGACAACACCCCGGCACACAGCCTCATCAACCAGAGCGGACGTGCTGGATTGATCGTGCTGCGTTCGTTCGGCAAGTTCTTTGGTCTGGCCGGTGTGCGTCTGGGCTTCGTCATGGCCGAGGCGCCACTGTTGCAGCGCCTGGCCGAGATGCTGGGGCCATGGACGGTCAGCGGCCCGACTCGAATCATCGGCCAGTCGTGCTTCGCCGACCATGCCTCGCAGCAGGCGCAGATCCTGCGCTGCGCCGAAGCCAGCGCACGCCTGGCAGCACTGTTGGCCGAGTCCGGCTTGCCCGCCACTGGCGCCTGTAACCTGTTCCAGTACCTGCGTGATCCGCGCGCCGCGCAGTTGCATGACTTTCTCGCCCGTCGCGGCATTCTCGTGCGCCTGTTCGAAACGCCTGCCGCCCTGCGCTTTGGCTTGCCCGCCTGTGCGGCGGATGAACAGCGCCTGCGCCAGGCGCTGCAAGACTTCCAGAAGGAATCGGCATGACCACCCTCATGGTGCAAGGCACCACCTCCGATGCCGGCAAGAGCACGCTGGTTACCGCCCTGTGCCGCTGGCTGTTGCGCCAGGGTGTCGGCGTGGTGCCGTTCAAGCCGCAGAACATGGCGCTCAACAGCGCGGTGACCGCCGACGGTGGCGAGATTGGCCGCGCCCAGGCGGTGCAGGCCCAGGCCTGCCGGCTGGCGCCGCACACCGACATGAACCCGGTGCTGCTCAAGCCCAACAGCGACACTGGCGCCCAGGTCATCGTCCATGGCCGCGCGGTAACCAGCATGAACGCCGTCGCCTACCACGACTACAAGGCCATCGCCATGCAGGCGGTGCTGGCCTCGCACCAGCGCCTGAGCGCCGCCTACCCGGTGGTGATGGTCGAAGGTGCAGGCTCGCCCGCCGAGATCAACCTGCGCGCCGGCGATATCGCCAACATGGGGTTTGCCGAGGCAGTGGACTGCCCGGTGATCCTGGTGGCCGATATCAACCGTGGGGGCGTTTTCGCCCACCTGGTCGGCACCCTCGAACTGCTGTCGCCCAGCGAGCAGGTGCGGGTGAAGGGGTTTGTCATCAACCGTTTTCGCGGTGACATCGCCTTGCTGCAACCGGGCCTGGACTGGCTCGAGCAGCGTACCGGCAAACCGGTGCTGGGCGTATTACCGTACGTCACCGACCTGCACCTGGAGGCCGAGGACGGCATTGACCGGCGCCAGTCGCTCAAGGGCGATCGTGTGCTCAAGGTGATCGTTCCGGTGTTGCCGCGCATCAGCAACCACACCGACTTCGACCCGCTGCGCCTGCACCCGCAGGTGGACTTGCAGTTCATCGGGCCCGGCCAGCCGATCCCGCCTGCCGACCTGATCATCCTGCCCGGCTCCAAGAGCGTGCGCGGTGACCTGGCGCAATTGCGCGAGCGCGGCTGGGACAGCGCCATTGCCCGCCACCTGCGTTATGGTGGCAAGCTCATCGGCATCTGTGGCGGGCTGCAGATGCTCGGGCGCCAGGTGCACGACCCGCTCGGGCTGGAAGGGCCGGCGGGTTCGAGCGCTGGGCTGGGCCTGTTCGACTACGCCACGGTGCTGGAAGCCGAAAAGCAGCTGCGCAATGTCGCAGGCGTGCTGAGCCTCGAGCAGGCATCGGTGTCGGGCTACGAGATCCACGCAGGTGTCACCCAGGGGCCTGCGCTGGAGCAGCCCGCGGTGATGCTCGCAGACGGCCGTGCCGATGGCGCGATCAGCGCCGACGGGCAGATACTCGCCACTTATCTGCATGGCCTGTTCGAGGGTAGCCAGTCGTGCGCCGCGCTGCTGCGCTGGGCCGGGCTGGATGACGTCGAGGTGGTCGATTACGAGGCATTGCGCGAGCGCGATATCGAGCGTCTGGCCGACCTCATCGAGCAGCACCTGGACACTGCGCAGTTGCGCGCCTTGTGTGGAGTCGCCTGAGATGCGCAACCTGATCCTCGGTGGTGCCCGCTCGGGCAAGAGCCGCCTGGCCGAGCAACTGGCTGCGGCCAGTGGTTTACCGGTCACCTACATCGCCACCAGCGAGCCGCTGGACGGCGAGATGAATGAACGCGTGCGCCTGCACCGCGAGCGTCGGCCTTCTGACTGGGGGCTGATCGAAGAGCCTCTGGCCTTGGCCCGCGTGCTGCGTGCCGAAGCCGACCAAGGGCGCTGCCTGCTGGTGGATTGCCTGACCCTTTGGTTGACCAATCTGCTGATGCTCGACGACGAGCAACGCCTGGCCGAGGAGCGTGACGCGCTGCTCGACTGCCTGGGTAGCCTGCCGGGCACGCTGATCCTGGTCAGCAACGAAACCGGCCTGGGCGTGGTGCCCATGGGCGAGCTGACCCGTCGTTACGTCGACCTGGCCGGCTGGCTGCACCAGGCCGTGGCCGAACGCTGTGAGCGCGTGGTTCTCACGGTTGCCGGCCTTCCTCTCATGCTCAAAGGACCTGCTCTATGAATACCACCTGGTGGCTCGATGCCTGCCAACCCCTCGACAACGACGCCATGGAGCAGGCGCGCAGCCGTCAGCAGCAACTGACCAAACCCGCCGGATCGCTGGGCCAGCTGGAAGCCCTGGCGATTACCCTGGCCGGCCTGCAAGGTCGTGAGCGTCCGAACCTCGAGCGCGTGGCAATCGGCCTGTTTGCCGGTGACCATGGCGTGGTGGAGGAGGGTATCTCCGCCTATCCCCAGGCAGTGACTGGCCAGATGTTGCGCAATTTCGTCGGCGGTGGCGCGGCGATCAGCGTGCTGGCGCGTCAACTGGAGGCGACGCTGGACGTGGTCGACCTGGGGACCATCGACCCCGAACTACAACTGCCGGGCGTGCATCACCTGCGCCTGGGTACCGGTACTGCCAACTTCGCCCGCCAGCCAGCGATGACCGAGGCGCAACTGTGCGGCGCGCTAGCGGCCGGGCGCGACAGTGCCTTGCGTGCAGCAGAGCAGGGCGCGCAGTTGTTCATCGGTGGCGAGATGGGCATTGGCAACACCACGGCAGCGGCGGCCCTGGCCAGTGCGTTGCTCGGGTGCCCGGCCAATGCCCTGAGCGGCCCGGGTACCGGGCTCGACAGTGCCGGGGTACGGCACAAGGCCGAGGTGATCGAGCGTGCCCTGACATTGCACGGCCTGCAGGACGGCGACCCGTTGCGGGCATTGGCCTGCGTCGGTGGTTTCGAGATCGCCGCGCTGGCGGGGGCGTACCTGGCCTGCGCGCAGGAAGGGATAGCGGTGCTGGTCGACGGCTTCATCTGCAGCGTGGCGGCCTTGGTTGCCGTGCGCCTCAATCCGCAGTGCCGCCAGTGGCTGCTGTTCGCCCACCAAGGCGCCGAGCCTGGGCATCGGGCCTTGCTCGAGGCGCTGCAGGCAGAACCGCTGCTGGCCCTCGGGCTGCGCCTGGGCGAGGGCAGCGGTGCTGCGCTGGCGGTTCCTTTGATGCGTCTGGCCTGCGCGCTGCACGGGCAGATGGCGACCTTCGCCGAAGCGGCGGTCGCGGATCGCCCGGCATGATCCTCGATCTGCTGCGCCATGGTGAGACCGAACTGGGCGGCGGCCTGCGCGGCAGCCTGGACGACGCCCTGACCGCGCAGGGCTGGGCGCAGATGCGTGCGGCTGTCGAGAAGGGTGGGCCCTGGGACGTGCTGGTCAGTTCGCCCTTGCAGCGTTGTGCACGTTTCGCCGACGAGCTGGGCGCAGGTCTCCAACTGCCGGTGCAGCTCGAAGCGGGTGTACGCGAGCTGCACTTTGGCGAGTGGGAAGGACGCAGCGCGGCGCAGATCATGCAGACCGAAGCTGACGCCTTGGGGCTGTTCTGGGCTGACCCTTACGCCTTCACGCCGCCTGCAGGCGAGCCGGTTGCCGACTTCGCCGAGCGCGTGCTGGCCGCGATCGAAACCCTGGCCCGGCAACACTCGGGCAAGCGCGTGCTGCTGGTGACCCACGGCGGTGTCATGCGCTTGTTGCTGGCGCGTGCCCGTGGCCTGCCGCGTGAGCAGTTGCTGCAGGTCGAGGTGGGGCACGGTGCGTTGGTACGTCTGGCGCTGCAGGCTGACGGCCAGTTGCGTGAGGTAGCCTGATGCTGCCGTTCTGGATTGCCCTGCAGTTTCTCAGCAGCCTACCGGTAAGCCTGCCGGGCATGCCGGAGCCGCGGCAGATGGGCCGCTCGCTGCTGTTCTACCCCGCCGTCGGGTTACTGTTCGGCCTGTTGCTGTGGGCTGCCAGCGCGCTGCTGCTGGGGGCAGCGGCACCGTTGCAGGCGGCATTGCTGCTGACCTTGTGGGTGCTGCTCAGTGGCGCCCTGCACCTGGATGGCCTGGCCGACAGTGCCGATGCCTGGCTGGGTGGCTTCGGCGACCGCGAGCGCACCTTGCAGATCATGAAAGACCCGCGCAGTGGCCCGATTGCCGTGGTCACCCTGGTGCTGGTGCTGCTGTTGAAGTTCTGCGCCTTGTGGGTGCTGGTCGAGCGTGGCGCGGGTGCCTGGTTGGTTCTGGCGCCAGTGGTCGGGCGGGCTGCGATGCTCGGTTTGTTCCTCTGCACACCTTATGTGCGTGCGGGGGGGCTGGGCTCGGCACTGGCCGAACACCTGCCCAGGCGTGCGGCAGGCTGGGTGCTGCTGGGCAGTGCGCTGGGCTGTCTGGTGCTGGGTGGCTGGCTGGGGCTGTGGCTGCTTCTAGTGGCAGCGCTGGTCTTTGCGTTCTTGCGGCGGCAGATGTGCCGCCGGTTGGGCGGGACCACCGGTGACACTGCAGGTGCACTGCTGGAACTGCTGGAGTTGACGGTGGTATTGGGGCTGGCACTTTTGTATTGATACCCGGGCAAATTCGGAATCTGCCTTCAATCATTGTGGAAATTTCCCAGTGTTTGCAGGGTTACGCTCGGCTTCCTTCCGTGCCCTGGGGTAATCTCCGATGCTCTACCGTCTGCTTGTCGGCCTGTTGTTACTGGTGCCGCTAACGGCTCCAGCAGCTGATCTGATCGATTTCTGGGGCACACCGCGCCACGGTGGTAACAGTTTCAACCGCCTGCCGCCCGAGCAAGCTTACTTCGACGCCCTGCAAGCCTACGGTGCGACCTGGGTGCGGCTTTCGTACGACAAATGGAAGCCGGCCGGCAGGGATTTCCTGTTGGGCGACGCCGACAACTATACAGAGCTTGTCCAGACAGATCTGGACACACTGAAACAGGTGCTGGATCGCGCTCAGCGTGCAGGCCTGAAAGTGGTCATCGCACCGCTTTCGCTGCCGGGCATGCGCTGGTCGCAGAACAATCAGGGGCATTTCGATGATCGGCTGTGGCAGGACAAGCGCTACTGGGTCCAGTCCGCGGCCTTCTGGCGGGACCTGGCGCAGGCATTGAAAGGCCATCCCGCTGTCGCAGCCTATAACCTGGTCAATGAGCCCGCCCCGGAAAAGCAGGGTGGTCTGCCGGAGCATGCCTCGCAGGAGCAGATGAAAGCCTGGTATGCGCGGCAGCAGGGCGGGCCGCGTGATCTGCCGGCACTGTCTGCCAAGCTGCTGGCAGCGATCCGGGCAGTGGACGACAAGACCCCGGTGATGGTCGATGCCGGCTGGTATGCCGCGGCCGATGCTTTCGGCTATTGGCCAAGGCCGCTGGCAGATGCGCGTGTGCTCTACAGCGTGCACATGTACGAACCCTACGCTGCCACCAGTGCGCCGAACATGGCGCGCAAGCGGCCGTTCGAATACCCGGGCAGGGTGCCTTTCGCGGGGCGTGACGAGCACTGGGATGCGGCGCGGGTAGCACAGTACCTGCAACTTCCGCTGCAATGGGCCGAGGCCATGCGGGTCCCGCGTTCACGCCTGGTGGTCGGCGAGTTCGGCTGTATGCGCCGTCTGCCGGGCTGTCATCGCTACCTGGAGGACATTCTGGATGTGCTCGTGCATGAGCGGCTGCACTGGGCCTTCTACAGTTTTCGCGAGGACAGCTGGGATGGCATGGACTACGAACTGGGCAGCGGCAAGGTGCCGTGGCGCTACTGGAAGGCTATCGACGAGGGCGCGCCCGATCCGCTCGAGCGTAAGGCCGGTGAGGCATTCGAACCGATTCGTCGGCGTTTGCAGCCATGAGCGAATCGAGAAACTTCTTGCAACATCCCTGGGTGCGGGTATATACACGCTTTCATGTTGACCAGTGAATGCATCTGCACCCACCTGCGTCGTGCCGCCCGCGGGGTGAGCCGACATTACGACGAGGCCCTGGCGGGCTTCGGTATCAATGTCGCGCAGTTTTCCTTGTTGCGTCATCTGCAGCGGCTCGACCAGCCGAGTATCACCAGCCTGGCCGAGGCCATGGGCCTGGACCGCAGCACCTTGGGTCGCAACCTGCGGGTGCTGGAGGCCGATGGGTTGGTGGCGCTTGGCGAGGGCAGCGACCAGCGCAATCGCCTGGTGTGCCTGACCGAGGCAGGCAAGGCGTGCCTGGCTGCCGCACATCCTGCCTGGGAGCAGGCTCAGCTACAGTTGGTCGAGCATCTGGGCGAGGAGCAGCGCGATGAACTGGTTCGCTTGTTGGAGCGTTTGGCCTGAAATGTGCCATATAAAGCGGGTATATACCCGCACAAACCTTGCGATGGTTAGGAGACAACAACAATGACTTCCATTTGGCGAACCAGTGGCTGGGTGCTGCTCGGGGCGGCGCTGATCCTGGCGCTGTCGCTGGGTGTGCGGCATGGCTTCGGCCTGTTCCTGGCCCCCATGAGCGCCGATTTTGGCTGGGGGCGTGAAGTCTTCGCCTTCGCGATTGCCCTGCAGAACCTGATCTGGGGATTGGCCCAGCCGTTCGCCGGCGCGCTGGCCGATCGCCTGGGCGCGGCGCGGGTGGTGATCATTGGCGGCATTCTCTACGCTGCCGGCCTGGTACTGATGGGCATGGCCGATTCGATCTGGTCGTTGTCGCTGAGTGCTGGCTTGCTGATCGGTATCGGGCTGTCCGGTACCTCGTTCTCGGTGATCCTCGGCGTGGTTGGCCGCGCGGTGCCGCCGGAAAAACGCAGCATGGCCATGGGGATTGCCAGCGCGGCGGGATCGTTCGGCCAGTTCGCCATGCTGCCGGGTACGCTTGGGCTGATCCAGTGGCTGGGCTGGTCGGCAGCGCTGCTGGTACTGGGTTTGATGGTGGCGCTGATCGTGCCTTTCGTCGGGCTGCTGCGCGATCGGCCACTGCCCAGCCAGGGCGGCGAGCAGACGCTGGGCCAGGCACTGCGCGAGGCGTGCTCGCATTCCGGTTTCTGGCTGCTGGCACTGGGCTTTTTCGTCTGCGGTTTCCAGGTGGTGTTCATCGGTGTGCACCTGCCGGCCTATCTGGTCGACCAGCACTTGCCGGCGACCATCGGTACCACGGTGCTGGCACTGGTCGGGTTGTTCAACATTGTCGGCACCTACACCGCCGGCTGGCTGGGCGGGCGCATGTCCAAGCCGCGTCTGCTGACCAGCCTGTATCTGCTGCGGGCGGTGGTGATCGTGCTGTTCCTGTGGGCACCGGTGACCGAATTCAGCGCCTACCTGTTCGGCATTGCCATGGGCCTGTTGTGGTTGTCGACGGTGCCGCTGACCAATGGCACGGTGGCGACCCTGTTCGGTGTGCGCAACCTGTCGATGCTGGGGGGGATCGTGTTCCTGTTCCATCAGCTCGGCGCCTTCCTCGGTGGCTGGCTGGGCGGGGTGGTCTATGACCGCACGGGCAGCTATGACCTGGTCTGGCAGATCTCCATCCTGCTCAGCCTGCTGGCGGCGGCCCTCAACTGGCCGGTGCGCGAACGCCCGGTTGCGCGCCTGCAGGCCACGGCGGCATGAACCGCTCCTGGCTGCGCGGGCTGCTGGTGGCGGGTGCGCTGCTGGTGCTGGCGCTCGCCTGGTGGGGCTGGCATCAGGGCGGGTTGGCGTTGATGCAACTGGGCATGGGTGTTTGTTAAGCGCTACCCTGCAAGGCAAGGAATTGTCTTGCAGGAGAACAAGAACATGCTCACTCGTTGGTTCGCGCTACCTTTGCTGGCCCTGACCGCCACTGCTTCCACTTGGGCGGCCGACTGCCCGGCGCTGCTGCAGGGCAGCCTGCCGGAGCTACGTGGCAAAGGGCAGGTCGAGCTGTGCCAGCGCTACGCCGGTAAACCGTTGGTGGTGATCAATACCGCCAGTTACTGCGGCTTCGCGCCGCAGTTCGAGGGCCTGGAGGCTACCTACAAGGAGTACCACGAGCAGGGGCTGGAAATGCTCGGCGTCCCCTCCAACGATTTCAAGCAGGAAGATGCCGACAGCGAGAAGACCGCCAAGGTCTGCTACGCCAACTACGGCGTCACCTTCACCATGACCAAGACCCAGCCGGTGCGTGGCAAGGATGCGATCCCGCTGTTCGTCGAGCTGGCAAGGCAGAGCAGTGCGCCCAAGTGGAATTTCTACAAGTACGTGGTGGACCGGCGAGGCAAGGTGATCGGCAATTTCTCCAGCCTGACCAAGCCGGATGATCCGGCGTTCCGGGCGGCCATCGAGAAGGCCATTGCGTCGCAGCCTTGATGCAGCGCTTTCTGTTGATGGGCGATCAGTGCGGGTGCACGGTGATTGCCACCAGGCGCATCACCACGGGCCGCACCATCAGCACGCAGACGAACGCCACCGGCATCGCCAACTGATAGGCCTGAAGTACTTTGCGCAAGTAGTCCTGGTCGATGCCGGCCGTGGCAGCGGTGATCACGAAGCACATCAGCATCGCCATGATCGCCGACATGTAGAAGGCGAAGACATAGGGTGTGGCACTGGCGCGGAGCTTGCGACGGCGGGGCTGGGACAAAGGAGTCATGAGGGCGCCTCTTGGTTGAACATGAGAAGCGCAGGTTAACAATGGCCTCCTGTGCGCTGTAGACCCGTCGCGCTGAGTTCTTTATAAAGAGATTCTTACGAATCCCCAGAGCCCGCCATGGATCTGCTCAACGCCATCCGCAGTTTCATCAAGGTCGTCGAGGCCGGCAGCATTGCCGGTGCGGCGCGCGCACTGGGCCTGAGTGCGGCAGCGGTCAGCCAGAACCTGGCACGCCTGGAAGCGCACCTGCAGGTCCGCCTGCTGTCGCGCAGCACCCGCAGCATGGCCCTCACGCCCGCTGGCAGCCAGTATTACAGCCGGGTCAAGCATGTGGAGCGCGACCTGATCCTGGCCGAGCAAGCGGTCACCACGCCCGATACCGAACCGCAAGGGCGCTTGTGCATTGCCGCCACATCGGCGTTCGGGCGCCGTATCCTGGCGCCACTGATTCCTGCTTTCAGTGCACGCTATCCGCTGCTTTCGATAGAAATGGTTGCGAGTGATCGTCGCGTCAATCATGCCCGCGAAGATGTCGATGTCAGCCTGCGTATCACTCCGCAGTTGGAAGACCACTTGCTGGCCCGGCATATCGCCCGTATCCCGTTCGTCTGCTGCGCCTCGCCCGGCTACCTGGCCCAGGCCGGTCGGCCGACCACGCCCGAGGCGTTGCGGGATCACCGCTGCCTGGTGCTGCGTTACCCCGTCGATGGGCGTCTGCTGCGCTGGGGATTCGTGCGGGACGGTATGCGCTTCGAGGCAGAGTTCGGACGCGTGCTGATCAGCGATGACATCGAGGCCCTGGCGGAAATGGCGCTCAACGATGGTGGGGTGACGCGCCTGGCCGAGTTCCTTGTGCGCCCGCACCTGGACAGCGGTCAGTTGGTGCCGTTGTTCGACTCTGCCCAGCCCGGTGAGGCGTATGCGCAGACCGAACCGATGGACGTGTTTCTGTGCGTGGCTGATCGCTTTGCCATGACCGCCAAGGTGCGCGTGTTCATGGAGTATCTGCAGGCGAGCCTTGGGGAGAGCTGGCGCGTGCAGGCATGAAAAAACCGCCACGAGGGCGGTTTTTTCATGCAGGTCGAACCCACTCAGAAGCGGTAGGTGAGCGAAGCTCCGATACCGTGAGCGCTGTTCTCGTACTTGGCCTGGTAAGTGCCTTTGGTGGCGCTGGCCAGATTCACCTTGGTGTCCTCTTCCCACAGGTAGGAGTAGGCCACGTCGATGGTCACGTCGTCGGTCGGGCTGTAGCCGGCACCCAGGCTGAAGATCTTGCGATCGCCAGTAGGGATGCGCGGAGAGCGGTCGTGGTTGTTGGTCGGCGACTGGTCGACGGTGAAACCGGTACGCAGGGTCCACTCCTTGTTCACCTTGTACGAGGCACCGATGGCGTGAGCCCAGGTGTCGTGCCAGTTCTGCTCTTCGCTGATGGTGCCGAACTGGCCGGCCAGCGGGGCAGGGACGTCGTTGGTGACGGTGATGTCTTTCAGGCGGCTCCAACGGGTCCAGGTGCTGCCTGCGTACAGGGTCCACTGGTCGTCGAGTTCGTGGGTGACCGAGAAGTCTACCGACTCGGGCGTCTTGATCTTCAGGTCGGCGTCGAACTTGCTGCCGCTGAACGGGCCGATCAACGCGTTGTTGATCTTGGTCTTGCCTTCGAGCTTGTAGTCGACCATCGAGTGGTAGGTCAGGCCGAGGCGGGTACGGTCGGTGGCCTGGACGAGGATACCGATGTTGTAGCCCACGGCGGTGTCATCGCCCTTGATCTTCACTTCGCCATCGTTGCGGCCAGGGGAGCGCGGGTTGATGGTGCTCGAACCCAGCTCGCCCTTGATGCGGTTGATGGTCGGGCCGAAACCGATCGACACCTTGTCGTTGAAGGCGTAGCTGACGGTCGGCTGGAAGGTGACCACTTCGACGTGGCTTTTCTTGCCCCAGTAGCGCGCCGCGTGGTTGCTGCCGTAGTCGGTGACCAGGCCGAAGGGCACGTAGACGCCGAAGCCCAGGCTCCAGTGATCATCGATTGGCTTGACGTAGTAGCCCATGGGCACGCCCACGAACGGCACCATGTCACCGTCCATTTTCCCGCCCAGGTTGCTGCCGCGGCCGGAAATGTCGGTCTTGGCGATGACGGCTGCGCCGCCTACGGTGATCTGTTCGCGCTTGAGGCGCGACATGCCGGCAGGGTTTCCGTAAATGGTGCTGGCATCGTCGGCAGAGGAAGAACGACCCGCAAAACCTGTCCCCATGCCACTGACGCTTTGTTCGTTGAGGGCGAAGCCGCTGGCGAACAGTTGGCTGGAAGCGAGCGCGATCGCGACGCCGAGAGAGGTTTTGAGCATGACTGTTTTCATTATTAGAACTCCTTGGGATCTCCGGGGCGAAAAGCTACCAACAAATCACGCACTACGCCATAGCCTGTATCGGCGGAGATAGAGCGGTTTTGTAGGACAATCCGACCAAAATTCCCTTTTTTCCGGTTTGTGCGTAGGACAGTTCTTAAGATGCCTGGGACATTATCGGATTTACCCAGCAGTGCCAGGCTTGGGTGAAATCACGCAGGCGTCCCTGGGGGTGGAATGTCTGTCGCCAGATTCGCGCCAGGCCCAGAAGATCGTCGGCGGCGGGTAGAGGGGTGGCCTGTTCTTCGATGAGCATCCAGGCAATGGCGGTGGCATAGCGCAGGTTGACCGTCAGCTCCAGGTGCGGGCCGCCAAGGAAGGCATGCTGGCTGGCAAGCCCGCGTACCAGGCTTGCCAGCTCGGGGTCGCGGGCCAGGTAGTCGTCCCAGAGGGTCTGATGGCGCGTCTCGCCGATCCTGTACAGGCCGTGACCGCGACGGTCGTGCAGGGCCGCTCCAAGGCTGGACTGGCTGGCGGCGACCCCCAACAGCAAGGCTTCGGCGCTCGCGCTGTGGCGATCCAGGTAGATCAGCGTGGGGCGGATCACATATTGGCTCAACTCGTTCGCAGCGATACCCATGATGCCCTCGAACTGTCAGGGGCCGACGGGCGCTGGAGCTTGGCAGCTAATGGATGATCAGGCCCGCCGGAAGCGGCTCGCACCGCTCGAGTTGAAGTGTAGTGTGATAATCATGGTGTAAAGGGCTGTTTTTAAATCGATTGCTGCCGCAGCGCCTGCGCTATATGCCTTGTGGCAATTAAGCAAAGAGCGTTTCGGGCAGCGATCAGGGTCGCTCATTCATGGGGTGAATCCTCACCCATTCATTCATGCGACCAGCGACTGGCGGGTGCGATCGATTACCGCCTGCAGCGGCTCTGCACGGGTGTAGTGCTCTGGATACAGGCGCTCGGTGTGACAGGCCACGCCGTGTTCGTCGACCAGGGTGAAGCTGAAGCTGCCCTTGCGAGGGGCAACGATGAGGCACTTCAGTGGGGCGAAGGCCTGAGAAAGCGTGCCGAAGGCGCGCTGGATCTGATGGTGATTAGTCATTTTTTTAGATTTCCTGCTCAAGACACGGGTTTCGATCCGTGCACAATAGAAACGTTCCGGTGACGCCTTTATTAAGGGAGGCGAAAAACCTGACCGGAACAGAGCAGCCAGAGGTAGCGCAAGCACAAGTAAGGCGCCGGGCTGACTGGTAGGTACTTCGGAAGGCGGGCAGCATCCCACGGACCAGGTTCTAGGCCGCTGGGTGAAGATCCCGATCAATCTGTCATTAGGTGATTCGTGCTGGAGCGGCTGTTGCCGTCGAGGGAATCATCGAGTGGGCCGGTCCTGGTTTCAGCGGTGCTACCCGGGGAGGGTGGCAATTCGCAAGGACATTGTGGCCAGAATTGACTTTCAGCTTGGTACTAACGAAGGCCACACTACTGGAAGGATTGCCGAATGGCAAGCCCTTTTTGATTTTTCTTCAGCGAAGCCGATCATTATCTCTGTTCGCGGGGCTTCTGTGAAGAGGGCGCGATGCCGTGAAATGGCGCGGTTTTTTCTTCGTGGTGCAAGCCCGGGCACTTCGTTGGTGCACTTGTGCACACTTGGAGTATGACTTGTAACCGTTCTGCAACAAGCTCCCCGGACTCCGCCAATGACTTGACTGAGCCCTTAAGTCAATGAAAAAAAACACTTATTTTGGCTGGTGAAAAAATCGTCAGTTTGACTGTAAGCCCCATTCCACAGGGGTTTGCGGGCGCCAAGGGGGGGTTGTCCACCGAGTTATCCACAGGTTCTGTGGATTGTCCCTAGGGCTTGCTCTAGGACGGGCGTGCCAGCTGTTTTCAGAAGCGTCCGACACTGCGCCGAGGAAAATACCCACGACCTTTCTCTGGGGTGAAAACGTCAAGAAAAGAACCATGAAATATTTTTTTCCCACGCCCCAAGGTTGCACCGGGCCTTTGTCGAAAAAAAGGAGTAGAGTGGCGCGCCTTTCGAATCACCATCGCTGTTGTCATGAATTTTCGTGGTAAATCCCCCGCTGGATCCCCCGCCGTTGCGCCATTGGTTTCCCCCAAGCGCTTTTCCCTGAAAGTGGCCCTGTGGCTGCTCGACAACCCGCGCCTGGGCGACAAGCCCAGCGTCAAGCACCTTGCGGGGCGTATGCTCAAACAACCCGCCCGGCAAGGCGTGGTGGTGGCGCAGAGTCGCCTGGGGCAGATGCTCTGCCGTGACTGCGGCACTGCGCGGGATCGGCGTATCGGCCACGAGCTGCTGCGCCAGGCCGCCCGCGCAGGCGATAGCCGGGCTCAGCTCGAATATGGCCGGTTGTGCCAGGCGCAGGACCCCGAGCAAGCGCGGTACTGGCTGGAGCTGGCGGCAGGGCAGGGTTCGCAGGAGGCGCGGCGGCTGCTTGGGCTGCTGCCTTCGCTGCGATAGCACCGGCAAAAAACCTGTAAGCTGCGCACAATCTAAGCGTTGACCGGAGCAAGCATGGCAGTGGACCTGGCCAGTATTCTATTGGGCATCGTGGCTGCCGCGGTGCCATGTCTGGGGTGGGTGTTGCAGGTCCAGCGTCGGCTCGCTGCCCGCCAGGCCGAAACCGGCCTGATGCAGGAACGCCTGAGTGCCGCGCAGTTGGCCCAGGCCGGCCTGCAGGCGCAGCTCGAGGCCAGTCGCGACGAGATCAGCGACCTCAGCGAAGCCAACAGCCACAAACAGGCGACGCTCGCCGCGCAGAACCGCGAACTGGAACTGTTGCAGATCGATCGCGACAACGCCCGCGATGCTGCCCATGCCTGGAACCTGGAGCGCGCCACCCGCGAAGCCGAACTGCGTCGCCTGGAGGCCCAGGCCGCACGCCTGGACGCCGAACTGCGCGAGCAGCAGGAAAGCCACGCCCAGCGCCTGGACGACTTGCAGGAAGCCCGCGATACCCTGCGTGCCCAGTTCGCCGAGATGGCCACCAAGATTTTCGACGAGCGCGAGCAGCGCTTCGCCCAGACCAGCCAACAGCACCTGGGGCAATTGCTCGATCCGCTCAAGGAGCGCATCCAGGCCTTCGAAAAGCGCGTGGAAGAAAGCTATCAGCAGGAGGCCCGCGAGCGCTTCTCGCTGGGCAAGGAGCTTGAGCGCCTGCAGCAACTCAACCTGCGTCTGTCTGATGAGGCCACCAATCTCACCCAGGCGCTCAAGGGCCAGAAGACCCAGGGCAATTGGGGCGAGTTGATTCTCGAGCGGGTACTGGAGCATGCGGGCCTTGAGAAAGGCCGCGAATACCAGACCCAGGTCAGCCTGAAGAGCGCCGATGGCGAGCGTTTCCAGCCCGATGTGCTGATCATGTTGCCGGGAGACAAGCAGGTGGTGGTCGATGCCAAGGTCAGCCTCACCGCCTACCAGCAGTTCGTCTCCGGCAACGACGAGGCGGCGCTCAAACAGCACGTGCAGTCGTTGCGCAGCCACGTCAAAGGCCTCTCCAGCAAGGATTACAGTCGGCTGGATGGCTTGCACAGCCTGGATTTCGTATTGCTGTTCGTGCCCATCGAAGCGGCCTTCTCGGCAGCGCTGCAAGCCGAGCCGGGCCTGTTCCAGGAAGCCTTCGACCGACAGATCGTCATTGTCAGCCCCACCACCTTGCTCGCGACCCTGCGGGTCATCGACAGCTTGTGGAAGCAGGAGCGTCAGGGCCAAAACGCCCGCGAGATCGCCGAGCGTGCGGGTTGGCTTTACGACAAGTTCGTGCTGTTCATCCAGGACTTGGACGAGCTCGGTGCGCGCCTGCAGCAGGTCGACAAGGCCTACGCCGCAGCGCGCAACAAACTGTGCGAAGGGCGGGGCAACCTGATCAGCCGCAGCGAGCAGCTCAAGCTGCTGGGCGCGCGCGCCAGCAAGAGCTTGCCGGCCGACCTGCTGGAGCGGGCGCTGTCGGATGAGGCGCTGGCCGATGCAACGCTTACTGAACCAGGCTCAGATGCCGATTGAGCAAGGCGCGCAGGGCGGCGGGCTTGACCGGCTTGGCCAGGTAGTCCAGCCCGGCGGCATGCACCTGGGCGATGGTTTCGTTGCGCCCGTCGGCACTGATCACCACGCCAGGGACGGGTTCGCCCAGGCGCGTGCGTAGCCAGACCATCAGGCCGATGCCGGTTTCGCCATCGTCCAGGTGGTAGTCCACCAGCGCCAGGTGCGGGCGCATGCCCTTCAATAGCAGCGCCTCGCACTCGGCCTGATTGCGTGCGGTCCAGACCTGGCAGCCCCAGCGCCCGAGCAAGCTGTTCATGCCGATCAGGATGCTGTCTTCGTTGTCCACGCACAGGACCTGCAGCCCGGCGAGCGGCTGCCCGCCCGGTTCCACTGGCGCTGCGGGCGCTGCCACCGGATGCCTGGCGATCGGCACGCTGACCCGGAACACGCTGCCCTTGCCTGGCCATGAGCGCACTTCCAGGCGATGCCCGAGCACCCGGCACAGACCATCGGCGATTGCCAGGCCCAGGCCCAGGCCTTTTTCGGCGCGGGTCTGATGGCTGTCCAGGCGTTTGAACTCCTGGAAGATCACCTGCAGTTTGTCGTCGGCGATGCCCGGACCGCGGTCCCAGACCTCCAGCCAAAGGTGCTCGCCTTCACGCCGAGCGCCCAGCAGGATCGGGCTCTTGCCGTAGCGCAGGGCATTGGTGAGGAAGTTCTGCAGCACCCGGCGCAACAGTTTCATGTCGCTGGCGACTTGCAGTCGGCTGCCGCGCAAGCGGAATTCCAGGCCTTTCTCGGCCGCCAGTACCTTGAACTCGGCGCCCAGGGTGTCGAACAGTTCGTTGAGCGCGAAGGGCTTGATGTCGGGGGTGACCTTGCCGTTCTCCAGGCGCGAGATGTCCAGCAGGTCGCTGATCAGCTCCTCGGCCGAGCGCAGCGAGCTGTCCATGTGCTGCACCAGTTGCTGGGCCTCCTCACTCAGGCCCTCGGCTTGTTGCGACAGGGCGGCGGAGAACAGCCGCGCGGCATTCAGCGGTTGCATCAGGTCGTGGCTGACGGCGGCGAGGAAGCGGGTCTTGGACTGGCTGACGGCCTCGGCATGGCTCTTGGCTTCCGACAACGCCTGGTTCAGTTGCGACAGCTCGTGGGTGCGTTCGGCCACGCGTTGCTCCAGCCCCTCGTTGGCATCCTTGAGCGCCTGCTCGGCTTCGCGGAACGGGGTGATGTCGGTAAAGCTCATGACGAAGCCCCCGCCGGGCATGGGGTTGCCGATCAGTTCGATCACCCGCCCGTTGGGGAACAGCCGTTCGGAGGTGTGAGCCCGGCCCTGGCGCATCCAGTGCAGGCGCCTGGCCACGTGCACCTGCGCCTCGCCCGGGCCGCACAGGCCGCGCTCGGCGTTGTAGCGGATGATGTCGGCGATCGGTCGGCCGACACTGATCAGCCCGTCGGGGTAGTTGAACAGCTCCAGGTAACGACGATTCCACGCCACCAGGTGCAGGTTCTGGTCAACCACACTGATGCCCTGGTTGATGTTCTCGATGGCGCCCTGCAGCAGGGCGCGGTTGAACTGCAGCACCTCGCTGGCTTCGTCGGCGATGCGCACGACGTCTTCGAGCTGCATGTCGCGGCCTTCGATGGCCGCCTTGACCACCGCACGGGTGGAGGAGGTGCCGAGCACGCCGGCAAGCAGGCGCTCGGTGTGTTCGATCCAGTCGCCGTCGGCGTTCTGGTTGGGGTTGAAGCCCTTGCCCTGGCGGTAGGCGAAGCGGATGAAGCTCTGCCGTGCGCGCTCCTCGCCAACGAAGCGCGCGGCGAGGTTGAGCAGATCGTCGATCTGCACCGCCAGCAGGGTGCGGCTGCTGGGGCGAGCGCTGGTTTGCTGGCCGATGAAACGCCCGGCCTGCCAGTGCTCGGAAACCCGGGTGCGCGAGAGGATCGAGACCCAGGCAAAGAGCATGAAGTTGCCCGCCAGCGACAGCACCACCCCTTGCGTCAGCGGGGTGATCGGCAGGTCCAGCGGGTTGCCGTGCAGCCAGGCAAGGCCGGGGAACAACTGCAGCGACCAACCCAGGCTATGGGCGGCGATCGGCAGCACCAGGGTGTAGAACCACAGGAAGATGCCTGCGGCGAGGCCAGCGAACACGCCACGGCGGTTGGCCTGCTTCCAGTACAGGGCGCCGAGCATCGCCGGGGTCAGCTGGGTGACCGCGGCGAAGGCGATCTGGCCGATGGTCGCAAGGCTCGCGGTGGAGCCGAGCAGGCGATAGCTGACGTAGGCCAGCAGCAGGATGACCACGATGGTCACCCGGCGCACCGAGAGCATCCAGTGGCGGAAGGCCTCGAACGGGCGTTCGGCGTTGGTGCGTCGCAGCAGCCAGGGCAGCAGCATGTCGTTGGAGACCATGGTCGACAGCGCCACTGCCTCGACGATCACCATGCCGGTAGCGGCCGAAGCGCCGCCGATGAAGGCGAGCAGGGCCAGGCTCGGGTGAGCCTCGGCCAGCGGCAGGCTGATGACGAAGGAGTCGGAAATCACCGTGCCCGGCAGCAGCATCTGCCCAGCCAGGGCGATCGGCACCACGAACAGTGCGGCCAGCACCAGGTACAGCGGGAACACCCAGCGCGCCAGGCGCATGTCCTGGGGCTCGATGTTTTCCACCACGGTGACGTGGAACTGCCGTGGCAAGCAAATGATCGCCATCATCGCCACGGCAGTCTGCACCACCATTGATGGCCAGTTGATGGTCTCCTGCCAGTAGTTTTCCAGATGGATCGACTGGCGCGCCTGGCTGAACAGGTCGTCGAAACCGTCGTACAGGTTGAAGACCACGAAGGCGCCGACGGCAAGAAACGCCAGCAGTTTGATCAGTGACTCGAAGGCGATGGCCAGCACCATGCCGCGATGGTGCTCGGTGACATCCAGGCTGCGCGTGCCGAAGACGATGGCGAACAGCGCCAGCACCAGCGACACCACCAGTGCGGTGTCCTGCACCCGGGTGCCGGTGGCGTCGGGGGTGGCGCCGATCAGCAGGTTGACGCCAAGCACGATGCCCTTGAGCTGCAGGGCGATGTAAGGCAGCACGCCGACCAGGCAGATCAGGGCCACCACCACCGCGAGCGTCTGCGACTTGCCGTAGCGGGCGGCAATGAAGTCGGCGATCGAGGTGATGTTCTGCTGCTTGCTGATCAGCACCATCTTCTGCAGCACCCAGGGTGCGAAGATCAGCAACAGCACCGGGCCCAGGTAGATGGGCAGGAACGCCCAGAGCTGCTCGGCCGCCTGGCCGACGGCACCGAAGAACGTCCAGCTGGTGCAGTACACCGCCAGCGACAGGCTGTACACCCAGGCGCGCAGGCGCGGCGGCAACGGCGTGCTGCGACGGTCGCCGTAGAAGGCGATGGCGAACATGATGGCCATATAGGCCAGGGCGACCACGGCGATCAGCCCGCTGGACAACGACATGCAAACTCCGGAGCAAAAAGGAAAACGCGGTCCCGATCAATCAGTCTGGCACGCGGGCGCGGGTTCGTCAGCGCAGACGATGGTCGCAGTGGCAGGTGGTCGCAGGGGCCCCTGTGGGAGCGGGCTTGCCCGCGAAACGGCCAGCGCCGCTCTAAGCCTTTGCCCCTCGCGTCCCCAGCCAATAGAACAACGCCGCCAGCACCACCGACAGCACCAGCAGGTAGAACACCGCCACCGGCACCACATAGCCCAGGGCAAACCCGACCAGCACAGGCCCCAGCGCCGCGCCGAGGTTGGAGAGGTTCTGTGCGCCATAGTAGACGCCGCGCAGATGCTCCGGCGCGATCAGGTCGATGAACATGTACTCGGCGGGAATCACGATGATCTCGCCGAGGGTGAACACCAGCATGGCCAGGCACCAGGCCAGCACCGAGCCGGCCAAAGAGAAACCCACCAGCCCGGCGATGAACAGCGCCATGCCAGCCATCAACCAAGGCATCAGGTGCTGGCGGCTGATGCGTCGGCCGATCAAGTATTGCAGGGCGATCACCGTCACCGCGTTGGTCGTCACCAGCACCCCGACCAGCCGCGCCGCTTCGGCAGGGCTGGCGGTCACCACCAGGAATTGCGACAGGTAGGCCGTGAACTGGCCGAACACCACCGCGCTGAGCACCCCGCCCAGGGTGAAGCACACCAGGCGCCGGTCCCGCGCCAGCCCCATGGCGACCTGAACGAAGCCGGCACCGGGTCGTTGCGGCTCGCTGGGGCGCAGTTGGCGATCGCCCAGACGCTGGTAGACCAAGCACATGAGCAGGCCGATCAGCGCCGAGACCAGGAACGGCAGATGGCCATCGAGCTCGATCAGCGCCACTCCCAGCAACGGGCCGACGGCATAGCCGATGTTGCTGAGGGTGTACTTGATGGCGAACACCTCGGCGCGTTCCTCCACCGGCAGCAGGGCGCAGAATCCGGCCTTGCTGGCGATGTCGACCACCGCCAGGGCGAGGTTGATCAGCACCAGGCACAGGAAGAACAGCGCCACCGAGGGGCTGAACATGGCGACGGCGAACGACAGCGTGAACACCAGGGTTGCGACGATGATCACCGTATGGTTGCGCAGCGTGTCGACCAGATGACCGCCATACAGGCTCAGCAACGAGGCGACGATCAGTGCCCCGCCGATCAGCAGGCCGATATGGCTGACCGACAACTGGAAGCTGTCCGACAGATAGACGACCAGATAGGGCAGGGTGATCGCGCGCGCCAGGGTCAGCACGAAGGTGGTGAGCAGCAGCACGCGGACAGCGGAGGGATAGCGTTTCAGTGCGGCGAGCATTGCCACGTCCTTGTTGTTGGAATTGTCGCAGGCAGCAAGCATAAGCCACCGGCTCTGGCTTGCGCTATATCTGCATAATAGATAACAGATAGAGAAAATAACCGTTATATGGATATTCTTTGCGGGCATAAGATGATTCCACCTTACACGAGGAATCTTGCCATGACCTGCCCACAGACTCGCGCTGCGTCCTTGCGGCCCTTCCACCAGTTGGCCCGCCCGCTGGAAGTGATCCGTCAGTTCACCCCGAACTGGTTTGCCGCGACCATGGGCACCGGTGTCCTCGCGCTGGCCTTGCGGCAGTTGCAGATACCGGCGCTGCATGGCGTGGCAGAAGGGCTCTGGTGGCTGACCATTGGCCTGTTCATCCTGTTCTGCGTGCTGTACGGCGCGCGCTGGTTGCTGTTCTTCGACGAGGCGCGGCGGATCTTCGCCCACTCCACGGTCTCGATGTTCTTCGGCACCATCCCCATGGGTCTGGCGACCATCCTCAATGGCGCGCTGGTGTTTGGCCTCGAGCGCTGGGGCGACGGCGTGCTGCCTTGGGTCGAGGCGCTCTGGTGGCTGGACGTGGCGCTGGCACTGCTGTGTGGCGTGGCAATCCCTTATCTGATGTTCACCCGCCAGGAGCACAGCATCGACCAGATGACTGCAGTGTGGTTGCTGCCGGTGGTAGCGGCCGAGGTGGCGGCGGCCAGTGGTGGCCTGCTGGCGCCGCACCTGGCGGATGTCCATGCGCAGTTCCTGGTGGTGGTGACCAGCTACGTGCTGTGGGCGGTGTCGCTGCCGGTGGCGTTCAGCATCCTGACCATCCTCATGCTGCGCATGGCGCTGCACAAGCTGCCGCCGGCCAACATGGCCGCATCCAGCTGGCTGGCGCTGGGCCCGATCGGCACCGGGGCGCTGGGCATGCTGCTGCTGGGCGGCGATGCGCCCGCAGTGTTCGCGGCCAATGGCCTGGGCAACCTGGGTGAAGTGGCACGCGGGTTGGGACTGGTGGCCGGGATGGTGTTGTGGGGCGCTGGCCTGTGGTGGCTGCTGACCGCAGTACTGATCACCCTGCGCTACATGCGCCAGGGCATGCCGTTCAACCTGGGGTGGTGGGGTTTCACCTTCCCGCTGGGGGTCTACAGCCTCGCCACCCTGAAGCTGTCGGCCTGGCTGGGCCTGGGTTTCTTCACCGTGTTCGGGCAAGTGCTGGTAGCGATGCTGGCGGTGCTCTGGCTGGTGGTGGCGAGCCGCACGCTCAAGGGCGCCTGGCGTGGCGAGCTGTTCGTCTCGCCCTGTATCGCCAATCGTTGAGTGCGTGGATCTTTTAGCGGGTGATCGTTCAAGCCGATAGGCGGAGGATTGACAGCGTTCAGGGCAGCAGGAATACTCTCGGAAAAATTCATATATATGTTTATATAACAAGACCAGAGACAGGCCTCCATGAACACTTTGCCCGGTGATGCGCGTCTGCCCCGCTATCAACAACTGCGCGACCATATGGTCGAGCAGATCGCCAATAACCGCTGGCGCCCTGGTGAGGCCATTCCCACCGAAGCGGCCCTTGCCAGTGAGTTCGACATGTCGGTCGGCACCGTGCGCAAGGCCGTCGATGTGCTGGTGACCGAGGGCGTGCTGGAGCGCCAGCAAGGCCGCGGCACCTTCATTCGTCGGCCGCAGTTCCATTCCTCGCTGTTCCGCTTCTTCCGTTTCGAGTCGGCCAACGGCGAGCGTGCCGTTCCCGAGAGTCGCATCCTGTCCATCGAGCCAGTCCCGGCGCCCTCGGCGGTTGCCAGTGTCCTGGGCTTGGCGCCGGAAGCCGAAGTCATTCACATCGTGCGCCTGCGTCTACTCGGTGCCAAGCCGGTACTGGCCGAGGAAATCTGGCTGCCGCGCCAGACGTTCCAGCCACTGCTTGAGGTCGAGCTGGACCGCAAGGGCCCGCTGCTCTACCCGATCTACGAAGAGCTGTGCGGCCAGGTGGTGGCCTATGCCGAGGAGACCCTCACGGCCGAGTCGGTCGATGCCGTTCACGCGCGCCTGCTGCAGATGCCGGAGGGCAGTCCGGTGGTGGTGATCGAGCGTCTGGCCCGTGACTACGCCGGCAAACCGTTGGAATGGCGCCGTTCGCGCGGCCATGCCGAGCACTTCCGCTACCGCATCGATATTCGCTGACCGGGCGCTTCACGCCCCGTTGTGACGTCCGGCGCCGTGCCAGCACGGTGCCGTGGTTCTGCCTGCCCGGCCGGCGTGCGTCCGGCCGCTCTCTGACCTCGCACACACGACATAGAAGGATAAGAAATCATGTTCAGTTGGTACCGCGAAATCACCTCGCGCGAACGCAAGACGTTCTGGGCCTGCTTTGGTGGCTGGTCGCTCGATGCCCTTGAAGTGCAGATGTTCGGCCTGGCCATCCCGGCGCTGATCGCCGCGTTTTCCCTGACCAAGGGCGATGCTGGGCTGATCAGTGGTCTGACGCTGGTCACCTCGGCGATCGGTGGCTGGCTTGGCGGTACGTTGTCCGACCGTTACGGCCGGGTGCGCACCCTGCAGTGGATGATCCTCTGGTTCTCCTTCTTCACCTTCCTGTCGGCCTTCGTCACCGGCTTCTACCCGCTGCTGTTCGTCAAGGCCATGCAAGGCTTCGGCATTGGTGGCGAGTGGGCCGCAGGCGCGGTGCTGATGGCCGAGACCATCAACCCGAAATACCGCGGCAAGGTCATGGGCACCGTACAGAGCGCCTGGGCCGTGGGCTGGGGCCTGGCGGTGGGGCTGTTTGCGCTGATCTATTCGCTGGTGCCGCAGGAGTTCGCCTGGCGGGTGATGTTCTTCGTCGGCCTGCTGCCGTCGCTGCTGATCATCTGGGTGCGGCGCAACGTATCCGAGCCGGACAGCTTCCGGCGCCTGCAGAAGGAAAACACCATTCCCGTCAGCTTCACCAAGTCCATGGCCGGCATCTTCCGTCCTGAACTGCTGCGCGTGACCCTGCTGGGCGGGCTGCTGGGTTTGGGTGCCCATGGTGGTTACCACGCGGTGATGACCTGGCTGCCGACCTTCCTCAAGACCGAGCGCAACCTCTCGGTGCTCAACTCCGGCGGCTACCTGGCGGTGATCATCTTCGCCTTCTGGTGTGGTTGCGTGGTCAGTGGCCTGCTCATCGATCGTATTGGTCGGCGCAAGAACATCCTGCTGTTCGCCCTGTGCTGCGTGCTGACGGTGCAGGCCTACGTGTTCTTCCCGCTGAGCAATACGCAGATGCTGTTCCTCGGCTTCCCGCTGGGCTTCTTCGCCGCCGGTATCCCCGCGAGTCTGGGGGCGTTCTTCAACGAACTGTACCCGGCTGACGTGCGCGGTGCCGGGGTGGGCTTCTGCTACAACTTCGGCCGGGTGCTGTCGGCCGTGTTCCCGTTCCTGGTCGGTCACATGAGCGAATCCATGTCGCTGGGGGCAGCCATCGGCATCGATGCCGGCATCGCCTACGGCGTGGCAGTGATCGCCGCACTGTGCCTGCCGGAAACCCGCGGTCGCAACCTCGAGGCCCCTGCCTCGCCGCAGGTTGCGGGTGCGGTCGCCAAGTAACCTTCAATCGTCCCGAATGAGCATCATGCCCCAAACCCCTGTTTCCCCATTCACTGCGATCGACAGCCACGCCCACGTGTTCAGCCGTGGGCTGAACCTGGCAGCAGAGCGCCGTTACGCACCCACCTACGATGCGCCGCTGGGCGACTACCTGGCCCAGCTGGCCGGGCACGGTTTCAGTCATGGCGTATTGGTGCAGCCGAGCTTTCTCGGCACCGACAACAGCTACCTGCTGGCGGCGTTGCAAACTGCGCCCAGGCAATTGCGTGGGGTGGTGATGCTCGATCCTGGCATTGCGCGCGACACCCTTGAGCAGATGGCGCGCCTCGGGGTACGCGGCGTGCGCCTGAACCTGATGGGGCAGGCCTTGCCTGATCTGCGCGACGCCGGTTGGCGGTCACTGCTGGAGCTCATCGGCGATCTGGGCTGGCATGTCGAACTGCATCGGCAGGTAGCCGATATACCGGCACTGGTGCGTGCCTTGCAGCCATATGGTGTGGATATCGTGATCGATCACTTCGGCAGGCCGGATGCACGCCTGGGGTTGGGGCAGCCGGGGTTTGCCGAGCTGCTGACCCTGGGCGGGCAGGGCAAGGTGTGGGTGAAGGTGTCGGGGATCTATCGGCTGGGTGGCTCGCCCGAGCAGAACCTGGACTTCGCCCGCCAGGCGCTGTGCGCCCTGGAGGCGCACTATGGCGCGGACCGGTTGATGTGGGGCAGCGACTGGCCGCATACCCAGCATGAGTCGGTGATGAGCTTTACGGCGGTGGTCGAGCAGTTCGATGCACTGGGCTGCTCGCCTGCGCTGCGTCGGTCGCTGTTGGTGGACACGGCGCGGGGGCTGTTCGGGTTCGCGTAGGGGCAACTGTCTTTTTCAAAATCTAAAGGCCAGCCCAATCCTTGTAGGAGCAACTGTCTTGTTCAAAATCTAAAGGCCAGCCCAATCCCTGTGGGAGCGGGCTTGTCCCGCGAACACGGGCTGCGCCCGTGTTCGCGGGACAAGCCCGCTCCCACAGGGATTGGGTTGGCCTTTAGATTTTGAACAAGACAGTTGCTCCTACAAGGATTGGGCTGGCCTTTAGATTTTGAAAAAGACAGTTGCCCCTA
>NZ_JBNFMU010000205.1:0-20119 GCF_049942315.1 Pseudomonas wayambapalatensis | reverse complement strand
CGAAGCAGGCGACTCAGGTGCCGGACTTGATCCGCGTCCAGGCCCGGGTCCGTGCCCGCTCGGCCTCTTTGCTCAGCGGCTTGAGGGTATACAGCGTGGTCATCGCTTCAGCCGTCGGATACAGGTTCGGGTTGTTGCGAATCTGCGGGCTGACCTTCTCGGTCGCGTCCTTGTTCGGGTTAGGGTAGCCGACGAAGTCGCTGATCGGCGCGATCACCTCGGGGCGCAGCAGGTAGTTGATGAAGGTGTGGGCGTCGTCCGGGTTCGCTGCATTTTTCGGAATGGCCAGCATGTCGAACCAGATCGGCGCGCCTTCCTTGGGCAGGCGCATGTCCACCACCACGCCATTCTTGGCTTCGCGCGCACGGTTGGCGGCCTGCGAGAAGCTGCCCGAGTAGCCCACTGCCACGCAGATGTCGCCGTTGGCGATATCGGCCATGTATTTCGAGGAATGGAAGTAGGTGACGTGCGGGCGGATCTTCATCAGCAGCGCCTCGGCCTTCTTGTAGTCCTCAGGCTTGTCGCTGTTGGGCGACAGGCCCAGGTACTGCAGGGCCAGCGGCAGGATTTCCGACGGCGAGTCGAGCAGCGCCACGCCGCACTGCTTGAGCTTGGCGATGTTCTCTTCCTTGAAGATCAGGTCCCAGCTGTCCACCGGCGCGTCGTCACCCAGCGCGGCCTTCACCTTGGCCGGGTTGAAGCCGATCAGGATGGTGCCGTACATGTAGGGCACCGCGAACTTGTTGCCCGGATCGTTGGCCTCGATCAGCTTCATCAGCGTTGGGTCCAGGTGCTGCCAGTTCGGCAGCTTGCTGCGGTCCAGGGGCTGGAAGACCCCGGCCTCGATCTGCTTGGCGAGGAACACGTTGGAGGGCACGACCACGTCATAGCCGGAGTTGCCGGTCAGCAGCTTGGCTTCCAGTGCTTCGTTGGTGTCGAAGATGTCGTAAATCAGCTTGACCTGGGCATCCTTCTGGAAATCGACCAGGGTCTGCGGGGTGATGTAGTCGAACCAGTTGTACACCCGCAGGGTGCGTTGTTCGGCATGGGCCTGAACGCCGCCGGCCAGCAGGCCGGCAGCAACGAGCGGGGCGAGCAGACGCTTGAGTGGACGCATGATCAGGCTCCTGGCTGGGCGCGCTGGAACCCTTCCAGCACATTGACTGCGTTGATGCCGATTTCCTCGACGGCATAACCGCCTTCCATCACGAACAGGGTCGGCTTGCCGAGCTGGGCGATGCGCTTGCCCATCTCCAGGTAGTCCGGGCTGTGGAGCTTGAACTGGGAGATCGGGTCGTCCTTGAAGGTGTCCACGCCGAGCGAGATCACCAGCACGTCGGCGTCGAAGGCGGCGATGCGCTGGCAGGCGTCTTCGAGGGCGGCACTCCAGGTGGCCCAGTCGCTACCTGCCGGCAGAGGATAGTTGACGTTGCAGCCCTCGCCCGCGCCCTCGCCGGTTTCGTCGGCATAGCCGAGGAAGAACGGGAACTCGTCGGTCGGATCGCCGTGGATCGAGGCGAAGAACACGTCGTTACGGTCGTAGAAGATGTCCTGGGTGCCGTTGCCGTGGTGGTAGTCGACATCGAGGATCGCGACCTTGCGCCGGCCCTGGTCGAGGAAGGCCTGGGCAGCGATGGCGGCGTTGTTCAGGTAGCAGTAGCCGCCCATCACTTCGGCGGCGGCGTGGTGCCCTGGCGGACGGCACAGGGCAAAGGCGGCATGGGCGCCGTTCTGGATCGCGGCCTGCCCGGTCAGGGCGACTTGCGCGGCGCTGTAGGCGGCTTGCCAGGTGCCAGCGGTGATCGGCGCTCCACCGTCGAAGCTGTAGTAGCCCAGTTCGCCGTGCAGGCCGGTGGGTTTGATCTGGCGCAGGGTGCGTGCTGGCCAGGTGAACGGCAGCAGGTCGCCCTCCTGGTTCATGGCCGCCCAGCGCGCCCAGGCGCCTTCGAAGAAGTCCAGGTAGGCGGCGCTGTGGATGCGCAGCAGTGGCGCGCGGCCGAAGTCGTTCGGGCCCTGGACCGGGCCAAGTTTTTGCTGCTGAACGCGGGCGAGCACATGGTCGGCGCGCGAGGGCATCTCGAAACACGGCATCAGCTTGCCGTCGATCAGCTCGCAGCGGCCGTGGTGCAGGCGATGGTCATCGGAATAGATCGTCAGCATTTGTTGTTCTCCGAAGGTGACTGGCGTGGGCCCATTGTGGTGGGCGGGCCAGGTGGGGAGAACGTTGCAAACGGCCAAAAGGGGATCGATATGGCCACTGGCGATGGCCGGATCGGGTCGTGCGGGGATATTTTCGGCCTCTTGCGCCCCGGCAGGGCCGCTGCCGACTACCCGCGAAAATGGCTGGGCGCTACGCCACTCCAGCGTTGGAACGCATGCCGGAAGCTTGCCGTCTCGCTGAACCCCAGGGTTTCTGCGATCCGGTAGATCGGCATCTGGTCTTCGGCGAGCAACTGCTTGGCCCGTTCGAAGCGCAGCTCATCGAGCAGCTGTTGATAACTGCTGCCCAGCGCCTGCAAGTGTCGCCGCAAGGTGCGCGACGAGCAGTTCATCTGCCGCGCCAGCCCCTCGAGCCCAGGCGCCGCATCGAGCTGCTGCATCAGCAACTGGCGAATGCGCCCCAGCCAGGCTTGGCGGCCAGTGAACTCCAGGTTCAGGCGCCTGCAGCGTTCGGCCATGGCTTTGTGGGTGATGGGATCGGCCAGGGGCAGTGGCATGTCGAGCCAGCGCCGTTCGAAGGCAAAGGCGTTGTCTCGCGATTCGAAGCCCGTCGGGCAGGGGAATGCACCGGCGTAGAGCAGATGATAGGCGGGACGTGCATGTTCGAAGCGTGCCGCCAGCAAGGGTAGCGGCCGGCCGAGCAGGTCATCGCAGATGACTTTCAGCGAGACCAGGCAGAATTCGGCATTGAACGCTGCCAGTGCCGGCTCCTCGCGATAATCGCTGGCGCTCAGCCAGACACGCTGGCCGTCGTCGACCAGGCGCAACTGGAAGATTGTTCCCAGCAGTGCCGGATAACGCAGTGCCAGGCGCAGGGCGTCACCCAAAGTGGCACTCGAGAGCAAGGCGTAACCGAGCATGCCGTAGCACGACACATGCATCCGCCGCCCCAGCTCCAGGCCGATCTCCTCGCGTCGGGCGACCGCATTGGCACACACCTGCAGTTCTTGCTGGGTGGTGATGCGCGCATCGGGATGGCCCAGGTCGGCCGGGCCTATGCCGCTGCCGGCGAGCAGTTGCGAGGCAGTGCAGCCCTCTTCCTGGAACACGTTGAGAATCAACGAAACCGCGTTGAGGGTGGTGAGGTGGCTGTGCAGCATGCTCGGCATCCCGTTGGGGTGAGGGGCATTATCGAGCAAGTAGTGTGCCGGGAAGTGTCTGCGAGTGCTGCGTATAAAAAAAGGGCCCGAAGCGTGCGCTCGAGCCCTTGAAAGGTTGAGAGGTGTCTAGTCCCTCGACCTGGTGAGACAGGTTGCAGCGGTCGGGTTACGCCTTCAGCGGAACCAGACGTGGAGCGATCATGTTTTCCGGACGCAGGATGTCGTTGAGCATCGCTTCGTCCAGCAGCTTCTCTTCGCGCACCAGTTCCAGAACACCGCGGCCGGTTTCCAGGGCGACGCGGGCGATACGGGTGGCGTTTTCGTAGCCGATGTACGGGTTCAGGGCGGTGACCAGGCCGATCGAGTGCTCGACCAGTTCACGGCAGCGCTGTTCGTTGGCGGTGATGCCGACGATGCAGTGCTCGCGCAGCATGTCCATGGCGCGTTGCAGCAGGCGGATCGAATCGAAGATCTTGTAGGCGATCAGCGGCTCCATCACGTTCAGCTGCAGCTGGCCACCTTCGGCGGCGACAGTCAGGGCCAGGTCGTTGCCCATGATGGCGAAGGCGACTTGGTTGACCGCTTCCGGGATCACCGGGTTGACCTTGCCTGGCATGATCGAGCTGCCTGGCTGGCGCGCCGGCAGGTTGATCTCGTTGATGCCGGTGCGTGGGCCGCTGGACAGCAGGCGCAGGTCGTTGCAGATCTTCGACAGCTTGACCGCGGTACGCTTGAGCATGCCGGAGAACAGCACGAAGGCGCCCATGTCGGAGGTGGCTTCGATCAGGTCGGCCGCCGGAACCAGTGGCTGGCCGCTGATGGCTGCCAGGCGTTGTACCGCCAGGGCCTGGTAGCCCGGGTCGGCGTTGATGCCGGTTCCGATGGCGGTGCCGCCCAGGTTGATTTCGGTGAGCAGTTCCGGTGCCAGCGAACGCAGACGGTTGAGGTCTTCGGTCATGGTGGTGGCGAAGGCGCGGAATTCCTGGCCCAGGGTCATCGGCACGGCGTCCTGCAGCTGGGTACGACCCATCTTCAGTACGTGGCTGAACTCTTCACCTTTGGCGGCGAACGCCTGGATCAGGCTGTCGAGGCTGGCCAGCAGGGCGTCGTGGCCCAGCAGCAGGCCCAGGCGGATGGCGGTCGGGTAGGCGTCGTTGGTCGACTGCGCCATGTTCACATCGTTGTTCGGGTGCAGGTACTGGTACTCACCCTTCTGGTGACCCATGGCCTCCAGTGCGATGTTGGCGATGACCTCGTTGGCGTTCATGTTGGTGGAAGTACCAGCACCGCCCTGGATCATGTCCACCACGAACTGCTCGTGGAAGTCGCCACGGATCAGGCGGGCACAAGCCTCGCTGATGGCGGCGTGCTTGGCATCGCTCAGGTGCCCCAGCTCACGGTTGGCGTCAGCAGCGGCCTGCTTGACCATCGCCAGGCCGACTACCAGTTTCGGGTAGTGCGACAGCGGAACGCCTGAGAGGTGGAAGTTGTTGGCAGCGCGCAGAGTCTGGATGCCGTAGTAGGCATCGGCAGGGACTTCAAGGGTACCAAGCAGGTCTTTTTCGACGCGGAACGATGCAGCGGAGGACATGACGGATATCATCTCAATTTAAACCCGGCACCTGCCGGAATGCCGCCAATCCTAGGCTTCGGCAGATTTGTCGGCCAATGCTGTTAGGCGCTAACCTATGCACAAACGGCATACGGTTTGATGTGACGCCGATTGACAATCGAGCGTGTTCCATTTTGGTGCATGCCTGCGGAGCTTCTCGATGAATCTTGAAAGCAAGTGGCTGGAAGACTTCAGTGCCCTGGCCTCCACACGCAGTTTTTCCCAGGCGGCGGAGCGCCGTTTCGTGACGCAGCCGGCTTTCAGCCGACGCATCCGCAGCCTGGAAGCGGCATTGGGCCTGACCCTGGTGAACCGTTCCCGCACGCCCATCGAGCTGACCGAGGCTGGTCAGCTTTTTCTTGTCACAGCGCGTACCGTTGTCGACCAGTTGAGCGAAGTTCTCCGCCATTTGCATCACCTGGAAGGCGGACAGGGTGAGGTGGTCCAGGTGGCGGCGGCGCACTCGCTGGCGTCAGGCTTTTTCCCCCGTTGGGTGGCCCAGTTGCGCAACGACGGCCTGAACATCGCCACCCGCCTGGTGGCCACCAACGTGGGCGATGCGGTGCATGCCTTGAGGGAAGGTGGCTGCGACCTGATGCTGGCCTTCTACGACCCCGACGCTGCCTTGCAGATGGATGCCGAGATCTTCCCGTCGCTGCACATGGGCACCACCGAAATGTTGCCAGTCTGCGCCGTCGGTGCCGATGGCAAGCCGTTGTTCGACCTCGAAGGCGAGGGCAGCGTGCCGCTTCTGGCCTACAGCGCCGGGGCATTCCTCGGGCGATCCGTCAGCCTGCTGCTGCGTCAGCGCAACCTGCGCTACACCACGGTGTACGAAACGGCGATGGCCGACAGTCTCAAGAGCATGGCGCTCGAAGGCATGGGTATCGCCTGGGTGCCGCGCCTGTCGATGCGTGGCGAGCTGGAACGTGGCGAGCTGGCGATCTGCGGCCCCAGCCAGTGGCATGTGCCGCTGGAGATTCGCCTCTACCGCTGCGCCCTGGTGCGCAAGGCGAACGTGCGCCTGCTGTGGCGCAAGCTCGAAGGTGGCGCGCTGGCAGGCGCAGTTGACTCAAAAGTCAGTCAAAGCCCCGAAAAATAAGGCCGACAGTTGGTCGCCAGGGGTGCCAGCAATGCCTCGCGTTACGGTATACTGCGCGGCCCCTCGACCGGATCGATCCGGTCATGATCAGCAAACAAGCCACGCCGGTCGTCCCGCGTGGCTTGTTGTTTTTTGACGGCGCCCAAGGGCGCACAAGCGAAGAGGCTCGACGATGAGTGCACTGGTTGGCGTGATCATGGGCTCCAAGTCCGATTGGTCCACCCTTAGCCACACCGCCGATATGCTGGAAAAACTCGGCATTCCCTACGAGGTGAAGGTGGTGTCCGCCCACCGGACCCCGGACCTGCTGTTCCAGTACGCCGAAGAGGCCGAAGGCCGCGGCATCGAGGTGATCATCGCCGGCGCCGGTGGCGCTGCGCACCTGCCGGGCATGTGCGCCGCCAAGACGCACCTGCCGGTGCTGGGCGTGCCTGTGCAGTCGTCGATGCTGTCGGGCGTCGATTCGCTGTTGTCGATCGTACAGATGCCGGCCGGCATCCCGGTTGCCACCCTGGCCATCGGCAAGGCTGGCGCGATCAACGCCGCGCTGCTGTCGGCAAGCATCCTGGGTGCCAAGCATCCCCAGTACCATGCGGCGCTCAAGCAGTTCCGCACGGAGCAGACCGAAACCGTCCTGGACAACCCGGACCCCCGCCAGGCTTGAGGCTGACGACATGAAGATCGGTGTAATCGGTGGCGGCCAACTGGGTCGCATGCTGGCCTTGGCGGGCACTCCGCTGGGCATGAACTTCGCCTTCCTCGACCCGGCACCGGACGCCTGCGCCGCCCCCCTGGGCGAGCACCTGCGTGCCGACTACGGCGACCAGGACCACCTGCGCCAGCTGGCCGAGGAAGTCGACCTGGTGACTTTCGAGTTCGAGAGCGTCCCGGCGGAAACCGTGGCCTTCCTGTCGCAGTTCGTGCCGGTCTACCCAAGCGCCGAAGCCCTGCGCATCGCGCGCGATCGCCTGTTCGAGAAGAGCATGTTCCGCGACCTGGGGATTCCGACCCCGGCCTTCGCCGACATCCTTTCGCAGGACGACCTCGACGCGGCAGTGGCCAGCATCGGCCTGCCGGCCGTGCTCAAGACCCGCACCCTGGGTTATGACGGCAAGGGCCAGAAGGTCCTGCGCAAGCCAGAAGACGTGGTCGGCACCTTCGCCGAGCTGGGCAGCGTTCCTTGCCTGCTCGAAGGCTTCGTGCCGTTCACCGGCGAAGTCTCGCTGGTTGCCGTGCGGGCCCGCGATGGCGAGACGCGCTTCTATCCGCTGGTGCACAACACCCATGACAGCGGCATCCTGAAACTGTCGGTGGCAAGCGTCGCGCATCCGCTGCAGGCGCTGGCTGAAGATTACGTCGGCCGTGTGCTGCAAAAGCTCGACTACGTCGGCGTAATGGCGTTCGAGTTCTTCGAAGTCGACGGTGGCCTGAAGGCCAACGAAATCGCCCCGCGCGTGCACAACTCCGGGCACTGGACCATCGAAGGCGCCGAGTGCAGCCAGTTCGAGAACCACCTGCGGGCCGTCGCCGGCCTGCCGCTGGGCTCGACCGCCAAGGTGGGTGAGAGCGCGATGCTCAACTTCATCGGCGAAGTGCCTGCGGTCGCCAAGGTCGTGGCCATCGACGACTGCCATCTGCACCACTACGGCAAGGCGTTCAAGGTCGGCCGCAAGGTCGGTCACGCCACCCTGCGTTGCAAGGACATGGCCACGCTCAAGGCCAAGATCGCCGAGGTAGAGGCGTTGATCGCCGACTGATCGAACTTCTGCCTGGTGCAGGCCCTCTGAGATGGAACACGCCAAAGCGCTGTCTAGGCTTTGGCGTGTTCCATCTTCACTGCAGAGGGATTGCCATGGGCATCATCGGAACCATCTTCATCGGCCTGATCGTCGGCTTGCTGGCGCGCTTCCTGAAACCCGGGGACGACAGCATGGGCTGGATCATGACCATTCTGCTCGGTATCGCCGGCTCCCTGGTGGCGACCTATGGCGGGCAGGCCCTTGGCATCTACCAGGCCGGGCAGGCGGCGGGCTTCTTCGGTGCCCTGGTCGGCGCCATCGTGCTGCTGGTGATCTACGGATTCATCAAGAAGCGCTGAACACAGGCTAGAATGCGCGGCAATTCACCTGAGTTGCCGAGCATTGCCATGCGTGCGTTATTCCTTCTTCCCCTGTTGCTGGCCAGCACCCTGGCCCATGCCGAGCTGCCCGAGACCGACTGGCTGGAGTTGATGCCCAAGTCGGACCAGAAGGCTCTCGAGCAGATGCCCGAGATCGATCACAACTCCCCTGAAGCCATGGGCACCTTCACCGCCAAGGGCGGGCTGAAGCAGAGCAAGGGCTTGCCGGCGGTGATGTATTCGACCAAGACCGTGGCGGCCATGAACGGCAAGCAGATCCGCCTGGGTGGCTATCCGGTGCCGCTGGAGAGCGATGCCAAGGGCAACAGTACGTTGTTCTTCCTCGTGCCTTATCCGGGCGCCTGCATCCACGTGCCGCCGCCACCGCCGAACCAGCTGGTGCTGGTGCGCTATCCGAAAGGGTTGAAGATCGCCGATATCTACACGCCACTGTGGGTGACCGGCACGCTGAAGATCGAGAAGGTCAGCAATGACCTGGCCGATGCGGCGTACGCGCTGGACGCGGGGAAGGTGAGGGTGGTCGAGGACGCCGATCTTTGAGCCTGAACCGGTTCTTGCAGGGGCATAGTTCTCTTTGGGAGCAACTGTCTTGCTCAAAATCTAAAGGCCAGCCCAATCCCTCTGTGGGAGCGGGCTTGCCCTCGAACACGGGCATAGCCCGTGCCAGGCAGCGCGGTGTGGCGGTGTCCTGTTGAGTCAGAGCGCTTCGCGACCGATCACCAGCTGAAGCACATGGCTGGCGCCAGGCTTGAGCTCCACCACGTCATCCCACACATTCGCCGTCTCCACGCACAGCATCCGCTGCCAGCCATCATCGGCCATGTCGGGCAGCTCGCGGGCGCGGTCGGTCCAGGGGTTCCAGATCACTGCACTGCGTGAGCCGGTGGCGTGCAAGGTGATGCGCCGCTTCCATTGCGGATCGACGATCGCCAGGCGCTCGGGTGCGTTCAGGTAGATGCGGTCGGTTTCGCCGGCAAAGCCCAGCTTGCCCTGCTGGGTGCGCTGTTCCCAGCCTTCCAGGGTCTCGATGTAGGGAAGGTCCTCGACGCCTTCCACCTGTACCTGGCGCACATCGCTGACGGCGAAATAGCTGTGCAGTGCCTGGCTGAGCGTGACGTTGGCGTCGCCCAGGTTGCGGCTGGAAAGCGAGACGTGCAGTTGTGCGCCCAGCTCGATCAGCAGGCGCAGCTCGACCTTGTGCGGCCAGTCCGGCAGTTGGCCCTGGGCCTCGGGCAGGTCGAATTCGATTCGCAGGTTTTCACCGACTTCCTCGACGCCCAGCAACTGCCAGTCACGCCCGCGCACCAGGCCGTGGGCTGGCGCCTCGCTGCCGTGGTACATGGTCTTGACCGAATCGGGATTACGCTGGAAGTTGCTGAACCACGGCCAGCATACCGGCACACCGGCGCGTACTGACTTGCCCTGGCGGAAGATCGCCTGGTCACTGAGCCACAGCAGGGGTTCGTCACCGATGGGCTGGTAGCTGAGAATCTGCGCGCCCTGCTGGGCGATGAGGAGTTCGGCGTGCTGGCTGGTGATGCGCCAGCAATTGAGTTCGCCGTGTTGCTCGGTGTCGACCTTGAAGGTTGCCATGCGCTCGTCTCGTTGATTGCAGGTGAGGCCGTTGGACCTCGAAGCCTGCAACGAGTTTACCGCGCGCCGGGTTCAGCGACGAGGTACGGAGCGGGTGCGGCCACTGCCGTCGATGGCCACGAAGACGAACACCGCCTCGGTCACCTTGCGCCATTCACTGGACAGCGGGTCGTCGCTCCAGACCTCGACCATCATCTGGATCGAGCTGCGGCCGATCTCCAGGGTCTGCGTGTAGAACGACAGTTGCGCGCCCACGGCCACCGGCACCAGGAATGCCATGCGATCGATCGCTACGGTGGCCACACGGCCGCCAGCCACGCGGCTGGCCATGGCCGTGCCGGCCAGGTCCATCTGGGCGACCAGCCAGCCGCCGAAAATATCGCCGAAGCCGTTGGTTTCACGCGGCAACGCGGTGATCTGAAGGGCCAGGTCGCCCTGTGGGATAGGATCTTCTTGTTCGAGCTCAATCATGCCGTGGGGCCTCTGACCCGTGACGCTTCGTTGGTTGGCGCGGTGACGGACGCCCTGAAAAACGATTCAGCCAGAAACATACTACGCTGATTTCGCTCCGGTTGGCGGCCAAAGGGAAACTCTGCGAAACCGCCTGCCCTTAATGACCGGCGTTTTCGCACAACATCCCATATCGTAAGCAACCTTTTCCTACGAACTCCTACAAAGAGCGCAGTATATAGACGGTATCGGCCAGCGACGACCGCACATTGATGAATATCTGTAGGGTTTTTGTACCTCTATGAGCGACGCGGGGCAATTTGTTATCTTCCCATTCCCGCGCCAGAAGCCGCAGCACAAGCGGCCTGCCTTATAAGAGAACGTCCATGACCTCCGTGCCGAGCAGTATCGAGCAGCCCTCGCGGCCGCTGACCCGCAGTGACTACAAGACCCTCTCACTGTCCGCCCTGGGCGGAGCCCTGGAGTTCTACGACTTCATCATCTTCGTGTTCTTCGCCACGGTGGTGGGCAAGCTGTTCTTCCCCGCCGACATGCCCGAATGGCTGCGCCTGATGCAGACCTTCGGCATCTTCGCCGCGGGTTACCTGGCGCGGCCGCTGGGCGGCATCGTCATGGCGCACTTTGGTGACCTGCTCGGGCGCAAGAAGATGTTTACCCTGAGCATCTTCATGATGGCCTTGCCAACCCTGATCATGGGCCTGCTGCCGACCTACGCACAGATCGGCCTGTGGGCGCCGATCCTGCTGCTGCTGATGCGCGTGGTGCAAGGCGCCGCCATTGGCGGCGAGGTGCCGGGTGCCTGGGTGTTCGTCTCCGAACACGTACCGGAGCGCAATACCGGCTACGCCTGCGGCACCCTGACTGCCGGCCTGACCGCAGGCATCCTGCTGGGGTCGCTGGTGGCGACCCTGATCAATACCGTCTACAGCCCGGAAGAAGTGGCCGACTACGCCTGGCGGATCCCCTTCCTGCTCGGTGGCGTGTTCGGCCTGTTCGCGGTCTACCTGCGTCGTTGGCTGCACGAGACCCCGGTGTTCGCCGAGATGCAGCAGCGCAAGGCGCTGGCCGAAGAACTGCCGCTGCGCGCGGTGCTGCGCGACCACCGTGGCGCGATCATCCTGTCGATGCTGCTGACCTGGTTGCTGTCGGCGGGCATCGTGGTGGTGATCCTGATGACCCCGGCGCTGCTGCAGAGCCTCTACCATGTCAGCCCGACCGATTCGCTGAAGGCCAACAGCCTGGCCATCGTCCTGCTGAGCCTGGGTTGCATCGGCGCCGGCAGCCTGGCCGACCGCTTCGGTGCCGGGCGTGTGTTCGTGATCGGCAGCCTGGCGCTGCTGGCCTCGTCCTGGGCGTTCTACCACAGCCTGCCGACTCGCCCTGACCTGCTGTTCCCGCTGTATGCCATCACCGGCCTGTTCGTCGGCCTGGTCGGCGCGGTGCCCTATGTGATGGTCAAGGCCTTCCCGGCGGTGGTGCGCTTCAGCGGGCTGTCGTTCTCCTACAACGTCGCCTACGCGATTTTCGGCGGCTTGACCCCGATGGTGGTGACCGCCCTGCTCAAGTTCAGCCCCATGGCACCGGCCTACTATGTGGCTGGCCTGTGCGCTGTAGGGCTGCTGGTCGGGGTGTACCTGCTGATCAACAAGCGCTGAGTCGGTTTCTTGCGGCGCCCGGAAGGCCATCCTCGGCAACGATGATGGCCTTTCATCCATTTGTCACAATTAGGTCATATCGTGTTCATGCGGCCTGCCGATACTGGGCCCCGTTCCATCCAACACCCCCATATTCCTGCTAGGAGCAAGGCATGAAACTGAAGCGTTTGATGGCGGCCCTGACCTTTGCCGCCGCTGGCGTCGCTGCCGCCAACGCGGTCGCCGCTGTCGACCCTGCTATCCCGACTTACACCAAGACCACTGGCGTATCGGGCAACCTCTCCAGCGTCGGTTCCGACACCCTCGCGAACCTGATGACTCTGTGGGCCGAGGCCTACAAGAAGGAATATCCGAACGTAAACATCCAGATCCAGGCTGCCGGCTCGTCCACCGCACCACCCGCGCTGACCGAAGGCACCGCCAACCTGGGCCCGATGAGCCGCAAGATGAAGGACGTCGAGCTGCAGGCCTTCGAGCAGAAGTACGGCTACAAGCCGACCGCCATCCCGGTGGCTGTCGACGCCCTGGCCGTGTTCGTGCACAAGGACAACCCGATCAAGGGCCTGACCATGGCTCAGGTCGACGCCATCTTCTCCTCCACCCGCCTGTGCGGTGGCAAGGCCGAGATCAAGACCTGGGGTGACGTCGGCGTGACCGGCGACCTGGCCAACAAGCCAATCCAGCTGTTCGGCCGTAACTCGGTATCGGGCACTTACGGCTACTTCAAGGAAGAAGCCCTGTGCAAAGGCGACTTCAAGCCTAACGTCAACGAACAGCCTGGCTCGGCCTCGGTGGTGCAGTCGATCAGCTCCTCGCTGAACGGTATCGGCTACTCGGGTATCGGTTACAAGACCGCCAGCGTCAAGACCGTAGCCCTGGCCAAGAAGGAAGGCGGCGAGTTCATCGAAGACAACGAAGCCAACGCCCTGAACGGCACCTACCCGCTGTCGCGCTTCCTGTACGTCTACGTCAACAAGGCACCGAACAAGCCTCTGGCCCCGCTGGAAGCCGAGTTCGTGAAGCTGGTCCTGTCGCAGGCAGGCCAGCAGGTCGTGGTGAAGGATGGCTACATCCCGCTGCCGGCCAAAGTGGTCGAGAAGACCCTGGGTGACCTGGGCCTGTCCCACAAGTAATACGCGATACCCGGAAGGGGACGGCATCCGCTGCCGCCCCTTCCACGACTTTCTCCAGTCCGAAGCCAGGCACCCTGAGCGGCGGGCTTTTTTGCGTCACTACACTGTCATGTTTCTGTCATACGGGACCGCTAGGGTGTGCGCATGAATGATCTGGCCAATTCCAAGATGACCCCGAATACCCCTCCCGTGCGCATTGATTTCAATACGCCCGAGCTGCAACGCAAGCGCCGCCTGCGCGCGTTGAAGGATCGCCTGACCCGCTGGTATGTCCTGGTGGGCGGGCTTGCCGTGCTGGCAGCCATCACCCTGATCTTCTTCTACCTGGCTTATGTGGTGCTGCCGCTGTTCCAGGGCGCCGAGCTGACCAGCAAGAAGGCCCTGGAGCCGACCTGGCTGCAGCAGGATGCCGGCAAGCCGCTGATGATCGCCCTCGAGGAGCAGAACCTCGTGGGCATGCGCGTTTCCGACAAGGGCCAGGCGCTGTTCTTCGACACCAAGACCGGTGCCGAACTCAAGCGGGTCGAGCTGCCGTTGCCCGCGGGCACCACGGTCAGTTCGATCGGTACCGACCAGCCGGGTAGCCCGCTGGTGGTGCTGGGGCTGTCCAATGGCCAGGCGCTGGTGTTCCACCACACCTACAAGATCACCTACCCGGACAACAAGAAGACCATCAATGCGGGTATCGATTACCCCTATGGCCAGGATCCGTTCGTCCTCGACGAACAGGGCCGTGCGCTGGAGCACGTGAGCGTCAACCTCAATGGCGACACCCTGCTGCTGGCGGGTTCCACCGGTGCGCAACTGCAGGTGATCGAGCTGTCGCGCACTGAAAACATGATGACCGGCGAGACCACCACCGAGCAGAATCGCATCGCGCTGCCGCAGATGACCGAAACGGTGAAGAACATCTTCATCGACCCACGCCAGCAATGGCTCTACGTGGTCAACGGCCGTGCCACCGCCGATGTCTTCAGCCTGCGCGAGAAGAGCCTCAACGGTCGCTACAAGCTCCTCGAGGACGGCAACGCCGAAATCACCGCCAGTGGCCAGCTGGTCGGTGGCATCTCGCTGATCTTCGGTGACTCCAAGGGCGGCCTGAGCCAGTGGTTCATGGCCCGCGACCCGGATGGCGAATCGCGCTTCAAACTGATCCGCAGCTTCCAGCTAGGCAAGGCGCCGATCGCCCAGATCGATGCCGAGGAGCGTCGCAAGGGCTTCATCGCCCTGGACGCCGAAGGCAAGCTTGGTGTGTTCCACAGCACCGCGCACCGCACCCTGCTGGTCGAGCCGGTCGCCGATAGCGCCGGCGTGCTGGCCCTGTCGCCGCGTGCCAACCGCATCATGATCGAAGAAGGCGGCAAGCTGCTGCCGCTGAGCCTGCGCAACCCGCACCCTGAAGTGTCCTTCAGCGCGCTGTGGGGCAAGGTCTGGTACGAGAACTACGACGAGCCGAAGTACGTCTGGCAGTCCACCGCTTCCAACACCGACTTCGAGCCCAAGCTGAGCCTGTCGCCGCTGACCTTCGGTACGCTCAAGGCCGCGTTCTACGCGATGATCCTGGCAGCACCGCTGGCCATTGCCGCGGCCATCTACACCGCCTACTTCATGGCGCCGGGCATGCGCCGCAAGGTCAAGCCGGTGATCGAGCTGATGGAAGCGATGCCGACGGTGATCCTCGGCTTCTTCGCCGGCCTGTTCCTCGCGCCGTATCTTGAAGGCCACCTCCCGGGCGTGTTCAGCCTGCTGCTGATCCTGCCGATCGGCATCCTGGTGGCGGGCTTCTCCTGGAGCCGCCTCCCGGAGTCGATCCGCCAGCGCATCCCGGATGGCTGGGAGGCCGCGATTCTGATCCCGGTGATCCTGGCGATCGGCTGGTTCGCGCTGTACATGAGCCCGTTCCTGGAGAGCTGGTTCTTCGGCGGCGACATGCGCCTGTGGATCAGCCACGACCTGAAAATCACCTACGACCAGCGCAACGCCCTGGTGGTGGGTATCGCCATGGGCTTCGCGGTCATCCCGAACATCTACTCGATCGCCGAAGACGCCGTGTTCAGCGTGCCGCGCAGCCTCACGCTGGGCTCGCTGGCGCTGGGTGCGACGCCCTGGCAGACCCTGACCCGCGTGGTCATCCTCACCGCAAGCCCGGGCATCTTCTCGGCGCTGATGATCGGCATGGGCCGGGCGGTGGGCGAGACCATGATCGTGCTCATGGCCACCGGCAACACCCCGGTGATGGAGATGAACCTGTTCGAGGGCATGCGCACCCTGGCCGCCAACGTGGCCGTGGAAATGCCCGAATCGGAAGTCGGCGGCAGCCACTATCGTGTGCTGTTCCTCGCCGCCCTCGTGCTGCTGATGTTCACCTTCATCATGAACACCTTGGCCGAGCTGATTCGCCAGCGTCTGCGCAAGAAATACTCGTCGCTTTGATAGAAAGGTAGAGATCCGTGAAAAAGGATTCCCTCAAAGGCTGGTTCAAGAGCGGTGCGCCGGGCGTGTGGATCAGCGGTGGCGCGGTCGCCATGGCGGTGATCATGACCGTCGGCCTGCTCGCCGTGATCGCTGTGCGCGGCCTGGGCCACTTCTGGCCGGCCGACCTGATCCAGGCCACCTACAAGGTGCCCGGCCAGGCCGATCATGTGATCGTCGGCGAAGTGGTGCAGAAGGAAGAAGTCCCGCGCGAGCGCCTCAAGAGCGCCGGCCTGCCGGTGCCTGACCAGGGCCCGGAGTTCATGACCCGCGAGCTGGTCAAGGTCGGTAACCGCGACCTCAACGGCAGTGACTTCACCTGGCTGGTCGGTGACTGGCTGGTGGACCAGAGCAAGCCCGCCGACCTGATCGCCCTGGAGCGCCGCGAGTGGGGCAACTTCTATGGTTACCTGGTCAGCGTCAAGGAAGAGGGCCGTGTGGTCGCCGAAGGCCCGAGCGCCTGGAACGAACTGCAAAACCGTCTCAAGCGCGCCAGCGACCTGAATGACCAACTGGTGTCGCTCGAGAAGAAAGACATCGGCTCGATCAACCACGGCCTGGAGCGCCTGCGCCTGCACAGCCGCAAGCTGGAGCTGCAGGGCAAGCTGGATGCGGCGGCGCAGGCCGATATCGAATCTGAGCGCGCTGAGCTGAACAGCCGCTACAAGACCATCGAGGAGCGCCTGACCGGCCTGCACCAGGCTTTCGCCCGCGACAGCCTGGTGGCCCGCGACGCCAACGGCCGCCAGGTGGAGATCAACCTGAGCAAGGTGGTGCATGCCATCCAGCCTAACGGCATGTCGGCGATGACCAAGATGGGTGCCTACTTCAGCAAGGTCTGGGAGTTCCTCAGCGACGACCCGCGTGAAGCCAACACCGAAGGCGGTATCTTCCCGGCCATCTTCGGCACGGTGATGATGACCCTGATCATGGCCGTGATCGTCACCCCGTTCGGCGTGCTGGCAGCGGTCTACCTGCGCGAGTACGCCAGGCAAGGCCCGGTCACCCGGCTGATCCGCATCGCGGTGAACAACCTGGCCGGGGTGCCGGCGATCGTCTATGGCGTGTTCGGCCTGGGCTTCTTCGTCTATGTGCTGGGTGGCTCGATCGACCGGCTGTTCTTCCCCGAATCGCTGCCGGCGCCTACGCTGGGCACGCCAGGCCTGTTGTGGGCCTCGCTGACCCTGGCACTGCTGGCGGTCCCGGTGGTGATCGTCGCCACCGAAGAAGGCCTGGCGCGGATCCCGCGTACGGTGCGCGAGGGGTCGCTGGCCCTGGGTGCGACCAAGGCCGAGACACTGTGGAAGATCGTTCTGCCGATGGCCAGCCCGGCGATGATGACCGGCATGATCCTCGCCGTGGCGCGCGCCGCAGGCGAGGTGGCGCCGCTGATGCTGGTGGGTGTAGTGAAACTGGCGCCGTCGCTGCCGGTGGACGGCAACTACCCTTACCTGCACCTCGACCAGAAGATCATGCACCTGGGCTTCCACATCTACGACGTCGGCTTCCAGAGCCCCAACGTCGAGGCCGCACGGCCGCTGGTCTACGCCACGGCGCTGCTGCTGGTGCTGGTGATCGCGACCCTCAACCTCTCGGCGGTGTGGATCCGTAACCACCTGCGCGAGAAGTACAAGGCGCTCGACAGCTGAATCTGATTGCAAGCGGGCCGCCCGCAGAGCGAGCGGCCCTGTGAAACGAATTGATAGCGTATGGAGTTGACCATGCAGCAAGAATCCCACTCCCACGGCATCGACATGTCGGCCCTGGGCCGCGACAAGCAGAGCCTGCGCCTGGCCGAAGAGACCGTGGCTATCGAAGTCCCGGGCCTGTCGCTGTTCTACGGCGACAAGCAGGCGCTGTTCGATGTGCAGATGAACATCCCCAAACAGCGCGTGACCGCCTTCATTGGCCCGTCCGGCTGCGGCAAGTCCACGCTGCTGCGCACCTTCAACCGCATGAACGACCTGGTCGATGGCTGCCGCGTGGAAGGTGCCATCAACCTGTACGGCAACAACATCTACCGCAAGGGCGAGGATGTGGCCGAGTTGCGCCGCCGGGTGGGCATGGTGTTCCAGAAGCCCAACCCGTTCCCCAAGACCATCTACGAGAACGTGGTCTATGGCCTGCGTATCCAGGGGATCAACAAGAAGCGCGTGCTCGACGAAGCGGTCGAGTGGGCGCTCAAGGGCGCGGCGTTGTGGGATGAGGTCAAGGACCGCCTGCACGACTCGGCGCTGGGGCTGTCCGGTGGTCAGCAGCAGCGTCTGGTGATCGCCCGTACCATCGCCGTGGAGCCTGAGGTGCTGTTGCTCGATGAGCCGTGCTCGGCACTGGACCCGATCTCCACGCTGAAGGTCGAAGAGCTGATCTACGAGCTGAAGTCCAAGTACACCATCGTCATCGTGACCCACAACATGCAGCAGGCGGCGCGCGTCTCCGACTACACCGCGTTCATGTACATGGGCAAGCTGATCGAGTTCGGTGATACCGACACGCTCTTCACCAATCCGGCGAAGAAGCAGACCGAAGACTACATTACCGGGCGTTACGGCTAGCAGCGCGGCGATTCGGCGCCCCGACAAGCCCGCTCCTACAGGATTCAGGGACTAAAGAACGATGATCAACAAAGAAAGCCTTACCCATCACATCTCCCAGCAGTTCAACGCCGAACTCGAGGAAGTGCGCAGCCACCTGCTGGCGATGGGGGGCCTGGTCGAGAAGCAGGTCAACGATGCCGTGACCGCGCTGATCGAAGCCGATTCGGGCCTGGCCCAGCAAGTGCGTGAGGTCGATGAACAGATCAACCAGATGGAGCGCAACATCGACGAGGAGTGCGTACGCATCCTCGCCCGTCGCCAGCCGGCGGCGTCCGACCTGCGTCTGATCATCAGCATCTCCAAGTCAGTGATCGACCTGGAGCGCATCGGCGACGAATCGACCAAGATCGCTCGCCGCGCCATTCAGCTGTGCGAGGAAGGCGAGTCGCCCCGTGGCTACGTCGAGGTGCGCCACATCGGCGACCAGGTGCGCAACATGGTCCGTGATGCACTGGACGCCTTCGCCCGTTTCGACGCCGAGCTGGCACTGTCGGTGGCCCAGTACGACAAGACCATCGACCGCGAGTACAAGACCGCGCTGCGCGAGCTGGTCACCTACATGATGGAAGACCCTCGTTCGATCTCGCGGGTGTTGAGCGTCATCTGGGCCCTGCGCTCGCTGGAGCGTATCGGCGACCACGCCCGCAATATCTCGGAGCTGGTGATCTACCTGGTGCGTGGCACCGATGTTCGCCACATGGGCCTCAAGCGCATGAAGGCCGAGGTCCAGGGCGACACCTCCGGCGCTGCCGAAAAGGCTAATGTTCCGGACGAATCGGACGATAAGTAATATTGCTCCCGAGCATCAACGCCCGGCCTCGTCCGGGCGTTTTCGTTTGTGGCAGATACAGCAGGCACCCGCGAACAGTCTTGAAACGTCCCGGCGTGACCAGTGGTTTGGCAAATTGCCATCAGTCGGCGGTATGCTAGTCGGGATTCAAGAGGAGTATCGATGAGTAAAGTCAATGTGCTGGTCGTGGACGATGCGCCGTTCATCCGCGACCTGGTGAGGAAGTGCCTGCGCAATGCCTTCCCGGGCATGGTCATCGAAGACGCGGTCAATGGCCGCAAGGCCATGGCCATGCTGAGCAAGGAACGTTTCGACCTGGTCCTGTGCGACTGGGAGATGCCGGAGATGTCTGGCCTCGAGCTGCTGACCTGGTGCCGTCAGCAGGAAGAAATGAAAGCCCTGCAGTTCATCATGGTGACCAGCCGGGGTGACAAGGAGAACGTGATCCAGGCCATCCAGGCCGGTGTCTCCGACTTCGTCGGCAAGCCGTTCACCAATGAACAGCTGCTGACCAAGGTGAAGAAATCCCTGACCAAGATCGGCAAGCTCGAGGCTCTGGTGGCGGGCGCGCCGGCGCGAGTCAATTCGGCCTTTGCCAACGACTCGCTGAGCGCCCTGACGGGCGGCAAGCCCGAGGCTGTGAAGGTCGCGCCAACGCCTGCACCGACTGCGGCTGCCAAGCCGTTGATCAATGCACCGACGCCACAAAGCGCCGCTGCAGCCGCCCAGAGTGGGCGTGGCCAGGGGCAGTTGCGCCTGTCGAGCGGCATCCAGCCCTGCGTGATCAAGGCCCTGAGCCTCAAGGAAGCGCTGTTGGTGGTGCGCCGCAGTGCTGCGCTGCCGCAGGTGCTCGAAGGCGCGGTGCTCGACCTGGAGCAGGGCGAGAGCGCCGAGGTGGCGCGCTTGAACGGTTACCTGCACGCCATCGCTGCGCTCGAACCCAAGCCTGAGAGCGACTGGTTGCAACTGACGTTCAAGTTCGTCGATCAGGATGCTCAGAAGCTCGATTACCTGTCGCGATTGATCGCCCGCGGGACTGCGCAGAAGCACTTCACTCCGGGCGGTTGATCCGCTGTTCCACCTCCCTGCAGGAGCAACTGTCTTGTTCAAAATTTAAAGGCCAGCCCAATCCCTGTGGGAGCGGGCTTGTCCCGGGGGGGGGGGGGGGGGGAGGGGGTGGGGGGGGGGGGGGGGGGGGAGGGGGGGGGGGGGGGGGGGGGGGGGGGGGGGGGGG